>DASSCU010000035.1 GCA_035697485.1 Actinomycetota bacterium | reverse complement strand
CCATCTCACCGACGCCATTCGCCGAGCCCCGCTCAAACGGGGGCGGTCCAAGAAACGCCGAGAGGGGGGCGGCCCGGAGACCGTCCCCCTCTCAACTCCGTCGTCCTACTGTGTGTTACCAGGACGTCGTCGCGTCCGCCCCAGTTGCGTTGTCACCGAGGCAGTTACCCACGGCATCCGGGATGAAGTCATAGAACGTCCCCGCCGTACCACCGCTGGCAACCTCATGGATGTAGTAGCAGTTGCCACTCTCGGAAAGTGCGGCCGCTGCCCACACCTGGTCATCAACAGTCCCGTCAAGGTAGACGGAGACGGACGAAGGCCCAGTTGACGTCGCAGTACCAACCACGTATCCGAGCGAGGGCTCGATGGCGGGAAGATCCCCCGCCGCGTGCGTGGCTCCCGAGAAGTCGCTCGTGTCCGTGTAGGCCGTCTTCGCGGCGGCCAAAGCGTTCCGCAGGCTCGACTGAGCAGCGCGGTTCTGCGCCCGCTCGCGGGCGCCGAGGAACGTCGGCAGCGCGATGGCGATCAGGATGCCGATGATCAGAACGACCACCATCAGCTCGATGAGGGTGAAACCCTGCTCCTCATCTGCGCGCTTCATCAAGCGCTTGAGCATGTGCTGTCAACTCCTTTCCTTGCTCGTGCACACCACGTCGGTGTGCGTTCCGTGATGTTGTCGGTCGCGTCTGACCCGACCTGAAGCCACCAGAGGGTGGAGGTTCCTCATCCGCCATCGGACCTACCAGCAACCGGGTAGTGACTTCAGAGGCGGTCGGTCGAAGCGGAGATGGAAGGAGCCCGGCGCATGGGCGCCGGGCTCTTGGACCTAACTCGACGGGGTGCTCTACTTGATCAGCTTGATGATGTTGAACATCGGCATGTACAGGGCGATCACGGCCGCGCCCACGAAGCCGCCGATCACCGCGATCAGCAGCGGCTCGATCAACGACGTCAGGGCGTCGACCGACGCCTCGACCTCCTGGTCGTAGAACTGCGCCACCTTCGTGAGCATCGTGTCGACCTGCCCGGTTTCCTCGCCCACCGCGATCATCTGGACGACCATGGGTGGGAACACCTCATGCTTCGAAAGCGGCTTCGCGATCGACTCGCCTTCGCGCACGCTCGACTGCACGTCGGTGACCGCCCGGGAGATGATCTTGTTGTTGACCGTGTCGGCGACGATGTCGAGGGCCTGAAGGATCGGCACGCCGGCCGAGAGCAGCATCGCAAGGGTGCTCGAGAACCGCGACAGCGCCGTCTTGTGGAACAGGGGCCCGAACACCGGCGCCCGCAGCTTCAGGCGGTCGACCTGCGTGCGACCGTTCTCGGTCTTCTTGTACCGGCGGAAGAAGAACCGTGCGATGAAGAACCCTGCGACGAAGATGTACCAGAACTGCTTCATCAGGTCGGACATCGTGATCAGCGCGCGGGTCGGGAGCGGGAGCGTGCCGCCGAGCTGCCCGTAGATGCCCTTGAACTGCGGCACGACGAACAGCAGCATCGCCGACATGATCAGCAACACGAGGCCGAGCACGGCGACCGGATAGGTCATCGCCGACTTGATCTTGCCCCGCAGGTGCACCTCTCGCTCGAGCATCGCGGCGAGCTTCAGCAGGGTCGTGTCGAGCGAGCCTCCCATCTCACCGGACTTCACCATCGAGATGTAGAGGTCGTTGAAGACCTTCGGGTGCTTCTGCATCGCACCAGAGAGCGAAGAGCCCTGCTCGACGTCCATGCGACAGGCCGTGAGCGTCTCGGCGAGCAGCTTGTTCTCGGTCTGCTCCGACAGGATCGCCAGCGCCCGCAGGATCGGCAGGCCCGAGTTGATCATCGTCGCGAACTGCCGCGAGAAGACCGAGAGGTCCTTCAGCTTGACCTTGGCCTTCCTGACGTTGATCTCGAGGTTGAGTCCCTTCTTCTCCTTGCCGACCTCGAGCGGCGTGTACCCCATCTCGCGCAGGCGCTGGAGCACGAGCATCTCGCTGTCGGCCACCAGCGTGCCGGTGACCATGTTGCCCGCCCTGTCGCGGACCTTGTACTGGAAGGTCTGAGCCATCGAGGGTCTCCCTTACATCCCGCCCATGACCATGCCGCCGCCCATGTCCATCGCGCCGCCGCCCTCGGACCCCAGGCCGCCGAGGGTTCCGCCCATCAGCCGCTGGAGCTCCTCGGGGTCGTGGCAGCGCTCGAAGGCGAGCTGCTGGGTGATGCGGCCGGCCTTCACGTGCTGGGCCAGCGACATGTCCATCGTCTGCATGCCGTAGCGACCGCCCGCCTGCATCGACGAGTAGATCTGGTGCACCTTTCCCTCTCGGATCAGGTTGCGGACCGCCGGTGTGGTCACGAGCACCTCGCACGCGACCGCACGGCCCTGACCGTCGGAGGTCGGGATCAGCTGCTGGGTCACGACACCCTGCAGCGTCGTCGACAGCTGCACCCGCACCTGCTGCTGCTGGTGCGGCGGGAACACGTCGATGATGCGGTCGATCGTCTGCGGCGCGTCCTGCGTGTGCAGGGTCGCGAACACGAGGTGACCGGTCTCCGCGGCGGTGATCGCCGTCGAGATCGTCTCGAGGTCACGCATCTCACCGACCAGGATCACGTCGGGGTCCTGGCGCAGCACGTGTTTGAGCGCGTTCGAGAAGCCGTGCGTGTCGGCCCCCACCTCACGCTGGTTCACGATGCAGTTCTTGTGCTTGTGCAGGAACTCGATCGGGTCCTCGACGGTCATGATGTGGCCCCGCCGCTCCGTGTTCACCACGTCGACCATCGATGCCAGCGTCGTCGACTTGCCCGAGCCGGTCGGGCCGGTCACGACCACGAACCCACGCTGGAATCGGGCCAGGTCGGCGACCACCGAGGGCAGGCCGAGCTCGTCGATCTGCTTGATCTCGAACGGGATCACGCGGAACGCCGCGCCGATCGCGTCGCGCTGCATGTACACGTTGACACGGAACCGGGCCCGGCCCGGCAACGAGTACGACATGTCGAGCTCGAGCTC
Source organism: Actinomycetota bacterium (assembly GCA_035697485.1). Lineage (NCBI taxonomy): Bacteria > Bacillati > Actinomycetota > Actinomycetota bacterium. The sequence goes on along the minus strand of DASSCU010000035.1, from coordinate 41,646 downwards.
CTGCTCGAACCGTTCCCGGAGCTTCTGGGGAAGGATCGCGTAGATCATGCCCTGCAGCGCCCTGGGCGACAGTGCGGGGTATCCGTCGACGCGCTCCAGCTCACCGTGGACCCGCACGACCGGTGCGGAACCGGCCGTGAGGTGCAGGTCGGAACCGCCATGGTCCAGCAGCGCCCCCAGCAGTTCCGGGATCGGGATCTGGACGTCTTCCTCCTGCTGCACAGCCATGCTCACGTCACTTCACCACCCTCGCGACTTCCTCGATCGAGGTGACGCCCATGCGAACCTTCTCGAGGCCGTCGTCCCGCAGGCTGATCATGCCCTGCTGGATCGCCGTGGCCTTGATCACGTCCGAGGAGGCTCGCTCGACGGTCAGACGCTCGATCTCTTCGGTCATCGGCATCACTTCGTAGAGACCCATCCGGCCGCGGTAGCCGGTGTTGGCACACGCCGCGCATCCCTGCGCCCGGTAGATCTCGGTGATCTCCGGCCACAGCCACTGGGGGAAGCCCGCCGCCTGGAGCTCGGGCTCCTCGGGCCGGTAGGCGACCTTGCAGCGCTCGCACAGCTTGCGGGCGAGTCGCTGGGCGACGACCGAGTCGATCGCCGAGGCCACGAGGAAGGTCTCGACGTCCATCTCGGTCAGCCTCGTGATCGCGCTCGGAGCGTCGTTCGTGTGCAGCGAGGTCAGGACGAGGTGACCCGTCAGCGCGGCCTCGATCGCGATCGTCGCGGTCTCTCGGTCCCGGACCTCACCGATCAGCACGATGTCGGGGTCGGCGCGCAGGATCGACCGCAGGGCGCTCGCGAACGTGAGACCGGCCTTCGGGTTCACCTGCATCTGGTTCACGCCGTTCAGCCGGTACTCGACCGGGTCCTCGACCGTGATGATGTTCTTGTCTTCCTCGTTCAGGATGTTGAGCGTCGAGTACATCGTGGTCGACTTGCCCGAGCCGGTGGGACCGGTCACGAGGATCGCGCCGTAGGGCTTGCGGAACGACTGGGCGAACCGCTTGTAGGGGTCCTCGAGGAAGCCGAGATCCTCGAGCCTCAGCAGCGCCTGGGACTTGTCCAGGATGCGGATCACGACCTTCTCGCCGAAGACCGTCGGCAGGGTCGCGAGACGCAGGTCGAGCTGCTTCCCGCCGACCTTCATCGAGATGCGTCCGTCCTGCGGCACGCGCTTCTCCGCGATGTTGAGCTCGGCCATGACCTTCAACCGGGAGATCAGGCCGCCCTGGATGTTCTTGGGGGCCGGCGGCATCGGCTCGTGGAGCACGCCGTCGACGCGGAAGCGGATGCGGACGTTCTTCTCGGCGGGTTCGATATGCACGTCGGAGGCTCGGTCGCCGACCGCCTGGGTCATGATCGCGTTCACGAGCTTGACGATGGGGGCGTCCTCGAGGGCGGCTTCCAGCTGCTCGTCCTCGGACTCGATCGCGTCGGCCGCGACGCTCGCGAGCGCCTCGACCTGCCCGTCGATGCCCGCGAACTTCTGGATCGCACGCTCGACGTCGGCGGCCGTGGCCACCAGGGGCTGGACGTCGCGGTTCGTGATCGTGCGGATGTCGTCGAGCGCGTAGACGTTGGCCGGATCCGACATCGCCACGAGCAGCTTGCCGTCGCGCTCGCCGATCGGGATCGCCCGGTACCGACGGGCCAGCGCCTCGGGCAGCAGGGTCGTCGCCGTGGGGTCGATCTGGTGCTCGGAGAGGTCGACGAACTCGAGTCCGACCTGCTCGGCGAGGGCGCGCACCAGGTCGCCTTCCTTGATCATGCCCATGTCGATCAGCACGCGACCCAACGACTTGGGCGTGCGTCGATGCTCCTCGAGCGCCGTTTCCAGCTGTTCGGGCGTGATCATGCCCAGCTCGATCAGGATCTGACCCAGCTGTTTCGACTTGCGCTTGACCGTAGTCATCGCCGTCCTTGTGCTCCCGTTGGGCTTAGGTCTCAAGAACTTCCTTCGTCATCCTCCGAATCCACCTGAAGCAATCCCGAGAACTCTTTGGCCAGGAGGACCCGGTCCACCTCCGCGTCCTCGTCGAAGCCCAAGTCACCGCCCGTGCCGGCGAGCTTCCGGTGCTTCTTCTTCAGCGTCGAGGGGGCCACGTCGGCCACCGGTGCCCCCTCCGGATCGCCTGCGGCGACGAACGTCTCCTTGCCTCCCTTCCCGCCTGGATCCTGGGAGAAGCCGCGACGGTCGGGCTGGAAAGCCGCGGTCGCGCCTCGTTCTCGAGGACCCGCCGTGACCTCCACGGGCGATGGGTTGTCCGCCGACGGATGGAGCGACGTCCGTGGCTTGCCTGAAGGGGCCGCGTTCGAATCGGGGACCCTGAGCGTGTCACGACGTGCCCGTCCGTCCTCCGCGATCAGGAGCACTTGCTCCATCTGGTCGACGAGGATGCCCGGTCGGGTCCCCGCTTGCGCCGTGGCGAAGGCCGCGTACGGTCCGCGCTTGACGTAGGCCCACACCTGATCGGGGAACTCCACGAAGCTCCGGTCGGGCTCGCCGAGCGTGACGAACTTGAGCCACGCCGGTTTGGCGAGGCTCTCGTCCTCGTTCGGGTGGGCGCCGAGCACCAGCCCGTCCCTCGACAGGATGAGGGCGCCCGACACCCCGCTCACGCTCACGGAGATCCGCTGCGCGAGCGCGGAGTAGTCGTCCATCTCACGAGCTGCATCGACGGCGCGACGACCGCCCTTGAGAGAGAGCCGGCGATGGCAGCCGAACCGAGGGTGGTCAGAGACCAGCGCCGACGGCGGGCCGGTCAGTCGTGCTCGGCAACCGTGGCCACGGCCGCCGCCGACATCACGTCGAGCGGCGCCGGGGTCCCGGTCCACAGCTCGAACGACAGCGCGGCCTGATGCAGGAGCAGTCCGAGTCCCCCGAACGACTCGGCCCCCGCCTCGCGAGCGCGCACCTGGAGGGGGGTCACCACCGGCCGGTAGAGGAGATCGATCACCAGCACATCCGGCCCGAGCACGGGAATGGGCGGGAACGATCGACCGTCGGCGCCGACCGGGGTGGCGTTCACGACGAGATCGGCACGCCGGGCCGCCGCCTCGTCGAACGGCACCACCTCGACCGCGAGGTCCGTCCCCTCGATCGCGAGGAGGAGGTCGTCGGCGCGTCCGGCGTCCCGCACGGCGACGCACAGTTCGGCGGCGCCCGCGAGCGCCAGGGCGAGTGCGACCGCCCGTGCGGCACCACCCGCACCCAGCACGAGCGCGGACCGTCCGGCGGCGTCGAACCCTGCGTCGCGCCGCAGGAACCGATCGAACCCGGGCGTGTCGGTGTTGTGCCCGACCAGCCGGTCTCCGGCCACCACGAACGTGTTGACCGCTCGCAGTCGCCGCGCATCCTCGGACAGCTCGTCGGCGAGATCGGCGCTCTCGGTCTTGTGCGGCATCGTGACGTTGGCGCCACGGAGCCCGAGACCCACCAGCCCGTCGGCGGCCGCGCGCATCGCGCCGGGCGCCACCGGAAGGGGTACGTAGACCCAATCCATGCCGAGCGATGCGAACGCCGCGTTGTGGATCGCCGGCGAGAGGCTGTGCTCGACGGGCCAACCGATCACCCCGACGACATGCGTGCCTCCCCCGATCGAGATGGGCACCCGAAGGTCATCAGAGGCAGGCATCGACGTTCGCCAGATGTTCGTCGTACGTCACGGCGAATCGGTGCCCCCCGTCGTCGCCGCAGAGCACGTAGTAGTAGTACGGCGTGTCGGCAGGGTTCAGTGCAGCCCGCAGCGACCAGAGGTAGGGGCTCGCGATCGGGGTCGGCGGCAGCCCGGTGCGCATCCGGGTGTTGTACGGACCGTCGGTCTCGATGTCGGCCGTCGACAGCTCTCCGTCGGGGGTCGGGTCGTCGTACAGCAACGTGGCATCGATGCCCAGGGCCATCCCGTCCCGCAGGCGGTTGTAGATCACGCCTGCGATCAGCGGCCGGTCGCGCTGCACGGCCGCTTCCTTCTCGATCATCGAGGCGATCACGACGATCTCGTAGGGCGTCACGCCGAGGTCCTGGGCCCGCTCCCACGGAAGGCTCGACGTCTCCTCGGAGAACTGGGTCAGCAGACGCTGGATCACCGCGTCGGCGTCGTCCCTCATCGGGATGCGATACGTCTCGGGCCACAGGAACCCCTCCAGCGACGCACCGGCGGGAAGCGCGGCCGGGCGATCGAACCTGCCCGTCTCGACGCGGGCGAGGAACTCGTCGGCTGGGATGCCGAGCGACTCCTCGACCGCGTCGGCGATCTGGCTGACGCGATACCCGGGCGGCACCAACAGATCGGCGGTGGGGATCTGCTTCGGAGGCGTGGTGAGCACGTCGACGGCCTCGTCGAGGGTCATGCCGGTCGTGAGCGTGAAGGTCCCTGCCCTGATCTCGTCGGAGCGCCCGGTGCCCCGCATCAACAGGTTCCCGATGAAGCCGCTGCAGGGGATCACGCGTTCCGCCGCCAGATCCTCCACGACCCGCTCCGCGGTGACGCCGTCGTCGACGGTGAACGACACGGGGCGCTTCGGCCCTTCCGCCGCTCCCTGACAGCGCTCGTAGTGCCTGCTCGCCATCACGAGACCCACCGTGAGCCCCGCGAGCACGACGAATAGGATCAGGAGGGAAGTCGTCCGCCGAGGACGGTCAGGCTGCGCATGGCGGTCCGCACGTCGCGGCGTGGTCGTCTGCACCGGCCGAGGATACCGGTCAGTCGTGGTGGCGATGTGTCATCGGTGCGCATCGAGCCAGGCACCGAGGATCACGGTGGCCGCGCTCTGGTCGACGACGCGGCGCCGTCGCGCCCCGGTGACCCCGGCCTCTCGGAGCGCACGCTCGGCCTCGACGGTGCTCAGGCGTTCGTCCTGCAGCTCGACAGGCACCCCGACGATCGATCCGAGCGCCTCGGCGAAGGCCTCCGCCTGCTGGGCGCGAGGTCCCGACGCGCCCGACATCGACCTGGGATGGCCGACGACGACCACGGCGACACCCAGGTCGTGGACGAGGGCGGCGACGGCCTTGAGCTCGCCCGGCGGCTGTCCCACCCTGATCGTCCCGTGGGGAACCGCGACGCGCCGCTCCGGGTCCGAGATCGCAACGCCGACGCGGGCATCGCCGAGGTCGAGGCCGAGCACCCTCCCCGGCGCCGCGGTCTCCCCGGGGCCGTCTCCGGCAGGTGCGGACGTCATCTCACGCGTCGAGGAGCTCCTCGAGGCGTGCCGCGATGCTCTCGACGGCGGGCACGACCCCCTCGGCGAGCTTGCCCCCGGCGAACCCGAGCCCGGGCTTGCCGCCCGCACCGCCGCCGATCACGGCCGCCGCGTGTTCGAGCAGAGCCGGGGCGGTCACTCCACGGTCGGTGAGTGGCTTCGAACACGCGGCCACGAGCAGCGCCTTCCCTCCCTGCGCGGAACCGAGCACCACCGCGGCCTCGCCCCCGAGCTTGCCGACCGTCTTCTGGGCGAGGTCACGCAGCGTGTCGGCGTCGTCGTCGGTCACCGTGGCGACCAGGCGCACCCCGTCGACGTTCGAGGCAGCCGCGACGATCTCGTCGACCCGACCCGCCGCCTGCTGTTGCGACAACCGTCCGAGCTCGTTCCTCAGGCGCTTGTTCTCCTCGACCACCCGGCGGGCGTGATCGAGGGCGGCGGCGGCGTCCTTGCTCCCGAGCGCCTCGACCAGACCGCGCAGCAGCTCGCGTTCGGCGTTGATCTCGCGCAGAGCATCCGGACCGACGAGCGCCTCGACGCGGCGCATGCCGGAGCCGATCGAGCCTTCGTGCAGGATCCGGAGCACGCCGATGCGACCGGTGCGCTCGACGTGGGTGCCGCCACAGAGCTCACGCGAGTAGTCACCGATCTCGACCACGCGCACGACGTCGCCGTACTTCTCGTCGAACAGCATCGTCGCGCCGAGGGCCTTGGCCTCGTCCATCGAGGTCTCGAAGATGTGCGGTGCGTCGTCGCGCGCGAGCAGTCGGTTCGCCTCGAGCTCGGCCTGCTCGAGCACATCGTTCGACACTGCCCCCGGGTTCGGGAAATCGAACCGGAGCCGCCCCGGGGCGACGAGCGAGCCGGCCTGACGGGCGTGCTCGCCCAGGATGTGCTTCAGGGTCCAGTGCACGACGTGGGTCGACGTGTGCGACCGAGCCGTCGCCTCACGGCGCTGGCGGTCGATCTCGGCGATCGCGTCCTGCCCGGCGCGGATCTCCCCCGAGGTCACGGTGCCGACGTGCATGATCGATGAGGGGCCCGCCCACTGAGCGTCGTGCACGCGCACGGTGCCCGTGTGCGTGCGGATCTCCCCGTGATCGCCGACCTGCCCCCCCGACTCGGCGTAGAACGGTGTGCGGTCGAGGAACAGCGCCACCTCGTCGCCTTCCTGTGCAGCATCGAGCTCCCCGTGCTCGGCGTCGAGGAGCAGGCGGATCGGTGACTCGGCCTCGGGCTGCGTGTACCCCAGGAACTCGCTCGGCGGCACTGCGCCGGCGTCGAGGCCGAGCGCAACCTTCTTCGCCGCGGCCCGCGCGCGGGAGCGTTGCTCCTCGAGCAACTCTCGGAACCCCTGCTCGTCGACGGCCAGGCCGGCGTCGGCTGCGAGCTCGACCGTCAGCTCGATCGGGAACCCGAACGTGTCGGAGAGCTTGAACGCGTCGGCGCCGCTCACCTCGCGACCCTGTGCGCGACCCCTCGCCTCGTCGAAGAGCACCATGCCCTGGCGCAGGGTGGCGCTGAAACGCTCCTCTTCCGAGCCCAGCACCTGCTCGACGAAGGCCCGGTTCTCGACGAGCTCCGGGTACGCCTCGCCGAAGCCCTCGACCACGACGTCGACGAGCGGCCGCAGCACCTCACCCTGCACGCCCAACTGGCGAGCCCTCGAGACGACCCGCCGCACCATGCGCCGCAGGATGTATCCGCGCCCCTCGTTCGAGGCCTGGACGCCGTCGGCCACGAGGAAGGCCGTGGCGCGCGCGTGCTCGCCGATCACCCTGATCGCGATGTCGTTGCGCTCGTCGGCGCCGTAGTGCTTCCCGGACATCGACTCAACCGCCTCGAGCAACGGCGCGAACAGGTCGGTCTCGAAGAAGCTCCCGGTGCCCTGGAGCGCGACCGCGATGCGCTCGATGCTCGCCCCGGTATCGATGTTCTTCTTCGGTAGCTCCCCGACGACCTCCGCGTGCTCGTCGACCTGTTCCTGCATGAAGACGTGGTTCCAGATCTCCATGTAGCGGTCCTCGTCGACCTCAGGGCCGCCCTCGGCGCCGTGCTCGGCTCCCCGATCCACGAAGATCTCACTGCACGGCCCGGCCGGGCCGGCCGAGACGAACCAGTAGTTGTCGGCTTTGCCGCGGCGCACGATGCGCTCCGGCGGGATGCCCAGGTCCTGCCAGATATCGATCGTCTCGTCGTCGGTCTCGTAGACCGTCGTCCACAGACGGTCGAGGTCGATGCCGTAGCCTTCGGTCACGAGCTCGAGGCCCCACGCGCACGACTCCGCCTTGAAGTAGTCGCCGAACGAGAAGTTGCCGAGCATCTCGAACATCGTGAGGTGGCGATCCGTGTGTCCGACGTTCTCGATGTCGTTCGCGCGGAAGCACTTCTGCACGCTCGTCGCTCTCGGGAACGGCGGCTCCGCCTGTCCGAGGAAGTACGGGATGAACTGGTTCATGCCCGCGTTCGCGAGCAGCAACCCCGATTCGGGCGGCGGGATGAGCGACGAGGACCGGACACGTGCGTGCCCGCGTTCCTCGAAGAACGCCAGGAAGGTCTCACGGATGCGCGCGCCGTCCATCCGGCGAGTCTACCGGCGGGGCCCGTGCGGCGAGACCGGGGCCCCGTTCCTAGGACCGAGGCCGGGTCTCGTCGAGGCCGCTCTCGCGGCGCAGCTCGGCCTCGCGCTCGTCCATCGCCTTCTTCCCCTCCTGGATCGATTCGGAGACGAGCTTCGAGAGATCCATCAGACCGCCCTTGGCCTCGCGGGCGAGCGTCTGGGGCGCGACGCGTTGGGCCTGCTTGCGGGTCCAACGCGAGGCGATGATCGCTCCGGTCGCCCCGGCGCCGAGCCCGAGCGCGACCCAGAAGCCCCGTTTCACTTCTTGCGGCCCCGCGCCTTCGCGAAGCCCTGGCGCAACCCGGCGCCCACGCTGATCACCTTGACCAAGGGGCTCGCCGCAGCCTGCTCGACCAACCCTGAGAGCTTCTCGACGCGGCCGACGATGTCGGTGGCGCTCACCAGCATCGTGTCGACCCGGTCGAGCTCGCGGTTCGCTCGTTCGACCGACCCCCTGACCTCGCGCAGCAACGGCACCGTCTCCTCGCGCATCGTGTCGATCGTCATCTTCGTGCTCTCGAGCACCCGGAACGTGTTCAGCAGCACGACGCACAGGGCCAGCACCAACAAGCCCCAGAAGGCCGCCAGGATGATGAGGGCGGTGTCACCGCCGGTGATCGCGAGGAGCGTCATCGTCGAGCCTCCGTGGTCGTGGTCGCGTGAGGGCCTAGCCTACCCGACCCATCTGCCAGGCAGGGAGCCGTGCTCAGGCTCGGCCGGGATCGGTCCGGCGCCCGGTGCCGGGCTCCCGCTCGACGTCGTCCCCCTGGCCCGACGGCTCGTAGTAGCGGCGGTTCGGCACGCCCGCCGGCCGATACTGCTGCTCCACCGAATGCCCCGGGAAGTCGTGAGGGTACCGGTAGCCCTCGCCGTGTCCGAGCCGTTTCGCCCCCCGGTAGCTCGCGTCGCGAAGGTGCAGTGGCACGGGCTCGGCGGACCGTGCGTCCTCGAACGCCGCCGCGATCGCGGTGTAGATACTGTTCGACTTCGGCGCGGTGGCCAGGTACACGGTCGCGTGCGCGAGGTTCAGGCGTACTTCCGGGAGCCCGACGTGCTCGACCGCCTGGGCCGCCGCGACGGCCACGACCAGCGCGTTCGAGTCGGCCATGCCGATGTCTTCGCTGGCGTGCACGATCAGACGGCGAGCGATGAAGCGAGGGTCCTCCCCCGCCTCGATCATGCGGGCGAGCCAGAACAACGCCGCGTCGGGATCCGAGCCACGGATCGACTTGATGAACGCGCTGATCACGTCATAGTGGGCGTCGCCCTGTCGGTCATAGACGATCGCCTTCTTCTGCACGGCGTCGGCGGCGATCTCCCGGGTGATCTCAGTCGTGTCGGCGGCCCGAGCGGCTTCGGCGGCGGCCTCGAGCCCGGTGAGCGCCATGCGCGCGTCGCCGCCGGCGATGGTGACGAGATGTTCCAGCGCGTCGTCGGCGATCGTGAGGCCTGCGCGTCCGAGACCCCGATCGTCGTCGTCGAGCGCCCGCCGGAGCAGGACGGCGACCGCCTCGTCGTCGAGCGGCTCGAGACGGAGCAGCAGGCATCGGGAGAGCAACGGCGTGTTGAGCGAGAAGTACGGGTTCTCGGTCGTGGCGCCGATCAGCGTGACGGTGCCCTCTTCCACCGCGGGAAGCAACACGTCCTGCTGGGCCTTCGACCACCGGTGCACCTCGTCGACGAAGAGCACGGTGCGGAAGAGCCCGCCTCGAGCGCCGTCCATCACCTTGCGGGCGTCGGCCACGCCGGAGTTCACGGCCGAGAGCTGCACGAGCTCGGCGCCGACCGCATCGGCCAGCAGATAGGCGAGGGTCGTCTTGCCCGTGCCCGCCGGTCCCCACAGGATGATCGACGGGAGCGTGCCCCTCGACAGCACACGCGTGAGCGCCCTTCCCTCTCCGACCAGATGACCCTGACCCACGAACTCCTCGAACGATCGGGGACGCATGCGCGCCGCGAGGGGCACGTCGCCCACGTCAACCGTCCCGCGGCGCCGGCGGCTCGTGGGGCGCGGCCGGCGCCTCGACGATCGATACGAGGCCGAGCTCCCGCAGCTGGGCGGCGTCGACGGGGGCGGGGGCTCCGGTGAGTGGGTCGCTCCCCGACTGCGACTTCGGGAACGCGATCACGTCGCGGATCGCCTCCTTGCCGGCGAGGATCATCACGAGGCGATCGACGCCCATCGCGATACCCCCGTGAGGCGGAGCCCCGAGCGCGAGGGCGCGCAGCAGGTGCCCGAACTGCTCCTCGACGTCCTCGGGTGGAAGCTGGAGGGCCTCGAAGACCCCCCGTTGGGTCGCCTCATCGTGGATGCGGATGCTGCCCCCGCCGATCTCGAATCCGTTCAGCACGAGGTCGTACGCACGCGCTCTGGCGGTCCGCGGGGACAGATCGTCGGAGGCGGGAGAGGTGAACGGATGGTGCACCGAGACCCACCGGTCCTCCTCGGCGCTGTACTCGAACAACGGCGGCTCGACCATCCAACAGAACGACCAGGCATCGTCGGGGATCAGCCCGAGCCGCGCCGCCATCTCGCGGCGGAGACCGTCGAGCGCCACGTTGACCCGGTCCTCCTGGTCGGCGACGATGCAGACGAGGTCGCCGTCGGCGGCGCCGGTCCGCTCCACGACCCCTGCGAGCTCCTCGGGCGTGAGGAACTTCTCGACGGGCGAGCGGACCGAGCCGCCGGAGCCGACGGCCATCCAGACGAGCCCCGCGGCACCGCGCCCCTTGGCATCCTCGATCAGTCGGTCGAGCTCCTTGCGCGAGGACGACCCCGCGCCCGGCGCGGCGAGCGCCTTGATCACCCCTCCCTCGCCCAGCACCTTCGCGAACGCGTTGAAAGCGGTCGACGCGAAGACCGGGCCGAGGTCGACGAGCTCCATGTCGTAGCGCAGGTCGGGCTTGTCGGAGCCGTACCGGTCCATCATCTCGCCATACGTGAGGCGCGGGAAGGGCGTCGCGACCTCGGCCCCCGCGGTCTCGCGCACGATGCTCGCGTACAGCGGCTCGATCAGCGCGATCAGGTCCTCCTCGGTGACGAACGACATCTCCACGTCGAGCTGAGTGAACTCGAACCCTCGGTCGGCGCGCGCAGCCTCGTCGCGCAAGCACCGCACGATCTGGTAGTAGCGGTCCTGGCCGCCCACCATGAGCAGCTGCTTGAGCTGTTGCGGGGACTGCGGCAGGGCGTAGAACGTGCCCGGCCACAGCCGGCTCGGCACGAGGAAGTCGCGCGACCCTTCGGGCGTCGACCGGGTGAGGATCGGCGTCTCGATCTCGACGAAGCCCTGCCCGTCCATGTGCTCGCGCATCAGCCGCACGATGTGCGCGCGCATCGCCAGCACCTTCGTCATCTCGGGACGACGGAGGTCGAGGTAGCGGAAGCGCAACCGCAGATCCTCACCGGCCTCGATGCGGTCCTCGATCGGGAACGGCGGTGTCTCTGAGGCGTTCAGCACCTCGAGCGCGGATGCTGCGACCTCGACGTCTCCGGTCGCGAGGTCGGGGTTCTGCATGCCGTCGGGCCGACGTCGCACGGAGCCGACGACACGCACCACGTCCTCGGCCCCGAGCCGCTGCGCGGCGGCATGGGCGTCGGCGGCGTCTTCGGGATGGAAGACGACCTGGACGACGCCCTCACGGTCGCGCAGGTCGATGAACGTCACACCCCCGTGGTCACGGCGGTGTCCCACCCACCCGCAGAGCGTCACGCCCCGGCCGTCGTGGCCGGCTCGCAGCTCGCCACAGGCGTGCGACCGCATCGTCGTCGCGAACGGTGTGGTCATGCGGATCCGTCCATCCGGTCGTCGAGCTTCGCGAGCCAGTCGGCCACGTCGTCGCGCGGCACCGACTTCTGCACGCCGTCGACGAGCCGGCGCAACGTGATCGTGCCGCCGGCGAGCTCCCGCTCCCCGACGATGGCCGCGAACGCCGCGCCGGCACGATCCGCCATCTTGAGCTGCGCCTTGAGGGGACGCTCTTCGAACGCGTGTGCCGCCGCGACACCCTCGGTTCGGAGCGCGTCGACCAGCCGCGTTCCTGCGTCGCGGGCGTCCTCACCCAGCGCGACCACGAAGCAGGTCGGGGCGCGCGCGGGCGGCACGGCTCGCCCCTCGCCCTCCAGCGCGAGCAGCACGCGGTCGAGGCCCATCGCGAACCCGACCCCGGGCGTGGGCGGACCGCCGAGCGTCTCCGCGAGCCCGTCGTATCGGCCACCGGCGTTGACCGTTCCGGCCTTGTTCACCGCCAGCACGCCGGAGATCCACTCGAACGCGGTGCGGGTGTAATAGTCGAGTCCGCGGACCATGCGCGGATCGAGCACGTACGCGACCCCGGCCGCGTCGAGCCTCTCACGCACGGCAGCGAAGTGCGAGGCGCAGTCCTCACAGAGGTGGTCGACGATCGTCGGCGCGGCGAGGACGAAGTCCTTGTCGCCGTCGACCTTGCAGTCGAACACCCGCAGGGGGTTCCGCGCGAGCCGCGTGCGGCAGTCCTGGTCGAGCTGGTCGCGGAAGGGCTCGAGGTGAGCGATCAACCGCTCGCGATAGGCCGGGCGGCATACCTCGTCGCCGATCGAGTTGAGGTGGAGCGTGACGTCGGTGAGCCCACGCGACCGCAGGAAACGGTCGCCGAGCGCGATCACCTCGACGTCGGCCCCAGGCGCATCGGTGCCGATCACCTCGACCCCGAACTGCCGGAACTCCCGCATCCGTCCTGCCTGCGGACGCCCGTGCCGGAACTCCGATGCGACGTAGTAGCCCTTGAACGGGTTCGGCAACGCCTGAGCGTGGGTGAGGTAGGCGCGCACGACCCCCGCGGTGCTCTCGGGCCGGAGGGTGACGGACCGTCCACCCTTGTCCTCGAACGTGTACATCTCCTTCGTCACGACATCGGAGGTCTCGCCCGACGTGCGGGAGAACAGCTCCGTCTGCTCGAAGGTCGGTGTCTCCAGGTAGCGGTAGCCGTACAACCGCGCGACGCGATGCGCGTCCTCATAGAGGCCGAGCATCGCGTCGGCCCGGTCGGGCAGCAGGTCCTGGGTGCCGCGGGGCGGCGTGAGCTCCATCAGACCAGCTCCGAGAGGAAGGGGTTGGTCGATCGTTCACGGCCCACGGTCGTCTCGGGGCCGTGTCCGGGAAGCACAGGAAGCTCGTCTGGAAGCTCGAGGAATCGGCGCAGGCTCGCCTGCATCGCGCCGGGATCGGAGTTCGGGAAGTCCGAGCGGCCGATCGAGCCTGCGAACACGAGATCGCCCGAGCAGAGGACGGCGTCCGTGTCGATGCGGAACGAGCAGTGACCTGGCGTGTGTCCGGGCGTGTGCATCACCTCGATCTCGAGGCCCGCGAGCCGCAACACATCGCGGTCTGCGACCGTCCGGAGCTCCTTCACCGGTGCCAGCGGGTTGGGGAACCCGGCCCGCCAGGCGGGCTCGTCGGTGAAGGCCACCGCGTCGGCCTCGTGGATGAAGACCGGCATCTCGCCGGCGAAGTCGCCCGCCTCACCCACGTGATCGAGGTGGGCGTGGGTCGCCAGCACGGCGACCGGGGTCTTCCCGGCGGCGGCGAGGAGGCCGTGTACCCCCTCCGGCGAGAACCCAGGATCGACGACCACCGCGTCGGTGCTCGCGTCGGACGACAACACCCAGCAGTTCGTGCCGTACGGGTTGGCGTTGAAGACGTCGAGCCACATCAGGCCGCCCATGCTAGCTGACACCAACTCGTGCCCTGCCGACGTCGCTAGAGGGTGGCGGTGTCGAGCACCAGCGTGACCGGGCCGTCGTTCAGGAGCTCGACCTGCATGTGGGCGCCGAACACCCCCCTCGCGACCGGGAGTCCAGCACGCTCCAGCGCCGAGGCGAACGATTCCACGAGTTCGGCGGCCCGCACGGGTTCGGCGGCATCGGTCCACGAGGGACGGCGGCCCTTGCGCAGATCGGCGTAGAGCGTGAACTGCGACACCACCAGCGCCTCGCCGCCGACGTCGGTGAGCGCGAGGTTCATCTTCCCGGCGTCGTCGGCGAACACGCGCAGGGTCGAGACCTTCCCGGCGAGACGTCGAGCCTCTGCGTATCCGTCGTCGTGCCCGACCCCCACCAGCAGGAGGTACCCCCGGCCGATGCCGGCCACCTCGGCGCCGTCGACCGAGACCGACGCCCTGGCGACCCGTTGGAGCACGAGCCGCACGGTCAGCTCGGCACGACGCGGTACGCGTCGTAGACGCTCTCCACGCGCTTCACCGCCGCGAGCACGCTCGATAGGTGGGCGATGTCGGCGAGCTCGAACGTGAACCGCAGGCGCGTGATGCGGTCCTTCCCGGTCGCCGAGGTCGCCGAGAGGATGTTCACGTGGTTGTCGGAGAGCACCGTGGCCACGTCCGAGAGGAGCCGTCTGCGGTCGAGGGCCTCGACCTGGATCGCCACGACGAAGGAGGTCGGCTTGCCTTCGGCCCAGGTCACTTCGATCAACCGCTCGGGCTGCTTGCGCAGGGAGGCGACGTTCGGACAGTCGGTGCGGTGCACGCTGACGCCCTGGCCCTTCGTCACGAACCCGAGGATCTCGTCGCCCGGCACGGGGGTACAGCAGCGGCTGAGACGCACCCAGACGTCGGGCAGCCCTCGCACGACCACGCCCTTCGAGATGTCGTCGTCGCGGGCGATCCTCACCGGCCGGGCGAGCGGAACCTCGGCGACGTGTTCCTCGTCGGTGTCGCCGACCACGAGGCGGGAGACGCGCGCGACGATCGATTGCGGGGAGACGTGCCCCTCGCCGACGGCGACGTAGAGCGCCTCGAGGTTCTGGTACTTGAGTTCCTCGGCGACGGTGGCGAGCGACTCGGTCGTCGCCAGGCGCTTGATCGGAAGGTTCTGTTTGCGCATCAGGCGCGTGACCGCGTCGCGGCCCTGCTCCAGGGCGTCCTCACGACGCCCGCGAGAGAACCACTGGCGGATCTTGGACCGCGCGCGCGGCGTCTTCACGAACTGGAGCCAGTCCTGTGATGGCCCTTCGCCTTGCGCGCGCGACGTGAGGACCTCGACCGTATCGCCGGTACGCAGCTCGTAGTCGAGCGGCACGAGCTTGCCACCGATCTTCGCGCCGATCGTGCGGTGGCCGACGTCGGTATGGATCGCGTAGGCGAAGTCGACCGGGGTCGCGCCCGCCGGCAGGTTCACCACGTCGCCCTTGGGGGTGAAGACGAAGACCTGGCCCCCGTACAGGTCGATCCGCAGCGAGTCCATGAACTCGCGCGGGTCGGCCATGTCCTTCAGCCAGTCCATCATCTGTCCGAGCCACGCGGCCTCGGCGGAGGCCTCCTTGGCTTGCTTGCTGCCCTCCTTGTACCGCCAGTGAGCGGCGATGCCGTACTTCGCCGTGCGGTGCATGTCGCGGGTGCGGATCTGGATCTCGAGCGGCTTGCCCCCCGGCCCGACCACCGTCGTGTGCAGCGACTGGTACATGTTGGACTTGGGCATCGCCACGTAGTCCTTGAAGCGGCCGGGGATGGGCTTCCAGAGGGCGTGCACCGCCCCCAGCGCGGCGTAGGTGTCGCGCAGCGAGTCGACGAGGATGCGGACCCCGACGAGGTCGTAGATCTCGTTGAACTCCTTGCCGCGGATCACCATCTTCTCGTAGATCGAGTACAGGTGCTTCGGGCGGCCCTCCACTTCGGCCTTCACGCCGAGCTCCTTGAGCTTCGCCCGCGCCTCCTTCGTGACCTGCTCGATCAGGGCGGTCCGCTCGCCCCGCCTGGCGTCGACCAGACTCGCGATCTCGCGGTACGGCCCGGGGTGCAGGGTCTTGAACGACAGGTCCTCGAGCTCCCACTTGATCTCCTGCACGCCGAGGCGATGTGCGAGCGGGGCGTAGATCTCGAGGGTCTCGGTCGCGATCCGCCGCTGCTTCGCCTCGGGGAACACGCCGAGCGTGCGCATGTTGTGGAGCCGGTCGGCGAGCTTGATCAGCAGCACGCGGATGTCGCCGGCCATCGCGACGATCATCTTGCGGACGTTCTCCGCCTGCTCCTGCTCGCGCGAGTGGAACTCGAGCCGGTCGAGCTTGGTCAGTCCGTCGACGATGCGCGCGACCTCGGGGCTGAACTCCTCTTCGATGTCGGCGAGGCTGACTTCGGTGTCCTCGACCGTGTCGTGCAGCAACGCCGCCTCGAGGGTCGTGGTGTCGAGCCGGAGGTCGGCGAGGATCTCGGTGACGGCGAGGGGATGGGTGATGAAGTCCTCTCCAGACTTCCGCTTCTGCCCCTCGTGCGAGGCCTCGGCGAACGCATAGGCGCGGGCGATCTCCCGGACGTCGGCCTTCGGGTTGTAGCCGCGGACCTTCTTCAGCACTGGGTCGATCGGCGACGGCGCGCCGGTGTCTCCCCGGCGCAGGCGCGGGCGTGGAAGACGAGTACTCCGCCGTGCGGGGGGCTGCTCAGCCTTGAGGTCTTCCCTGCTGTCCACCGCACCTCCTTCCCCGCAAGTGTAGGGGGTGGAGACGGCGCGACCGGTCAGTCGAGACCGGTCAGTAGTGGATCAAGGTGTACAGCTCGTGCTCGACGAGCCGTTCGCGCCCGTGCAGGAAGTCGAGCTCGATCACCGTGGCGATGCCGCAGACCTTGCCGCCGACCTGCTCCACGAGCGACGCGGCGGCCTGGGCCGTGCCACCGGTCGCGAGCACGTCGTCGACGATCAGCACCCGCTCCCCCGGGTTGATGCCGTCGACGTGCAGCTCCAACGTGGCCCTGCCGTATTCGAGCGCGTAGTCCTCGTCGACGGTGACCGACGGCAGCTTCCCCTGCTTGCGGATCGGCACGAAGCCGGCGCCGAAGTGATACGCGACCGGCGAGGCGATGATGAACCCGCGCGCCTCGATGCCGACGACCTTGTCCACGTTGCCTCGCCCGAACCGCACCACGATCAGGTCGGTGATCGTCGAGAACGCGATCGGGTCGGCGAGCACCGGTGTGATGTCCTTGAAGACGATGCCCGGCTCCGGGAAGTCGGGCACGTCGCGGATCAGGCCCTTGATCTGTTCGATGTCCATGCGCTCCCTCCGCGTCGACCGGGTTCCGTTATCGCCGCTTCCGCTTCGCGGGCGGACGTCGCTTGCTCTTCGGACGGGGGCGCGAGCCGGTGCGGGCCGTCGCCGCTCGTGCGGCGGCGTCCGACGTCTGCGCGGCGCTCACCCTCGCGGTCGGGGCCTCATCGCCCTCCGGCGAGGCGCCGATCCGCGAGCGAGCCGTCCGGCGTGCTTCCATCTGCTGATAACGCCTCTCCCGCATCTTCAGCACCGCGAGCAACGGAGCGGCGAGGAAGATCGACGAGTAAGCACCGATCGCGACCCCGACGAACATCGCGAACGCGAAGTCCTTCAGCGTGTCGCCGCCGAACAGGAGAAGGGACAGGATCGGCAACAACACGACCAACGACGTGTTCACCGACCGCATCAGCACCTGGTTCAGCGACAGGTCGACGACCCCTGCGTACCCGAGGCGTGACACGAGCGCGCTGGACTCCGTGTTCTCCTTGATCTTGTCGTAGATCACGACGGTGTCGTACAGCGAGTAGCCGAGGATCGTGAGGATCGCGATGACCGTCTCGGGAGTGACCTCCCGTCCGACCAGCGCGTACAGGCCCGCCGTGATCACCACGTCATGGACGAGCGCGATCATGGCGCCGATCGCCATCTTGGGCTCGAAGCGGATCGCGATGTAGAGCGAGATCGCGGCCAGCACGATGATCAGTCCCGTGATCGCCTGCCTCCGCACCTCGGCGCCGAACGTGGGACCGATGTCCTCGACGCTCACGTCGTTCACGTCGATGCCCGCCTGATCGGCGAGGCCCCGGAGCAAGGCGTCGCTGTCGCCGGCATCGGCGAGCGACTCGGTCCGGATCGCGACCTGGTCGCCGCCCACGATTTGCACCTCGGCGCCCTCGCGACCCGCATCGGACATCGCCGCCTGGATGTCGGCCACGCTGACATCGGCCTCGAGCGGGAACTGGATCTTCGCGCCGCCGTCGAAGTCGATCGAGTAATTCAGCCCGCCGACGACGAGCCCCAGGATCGACAGCGCGATCAGCGCGCCCGAGAACGCGAAGAAGACCCGTCGGCGTTCGACGAATCGGAAGTGCGGGATCGTGTGACCGCGGTAGGTCTCGAGCGCGTGGTGCAGGGTGGTCACGCTCCCGCTCCCTCGGCAGCGTCGTCGGCCTCACCGGCGACCCCCGCCTCGAGCCCGAATCCCTTGAGCGAGACGAGGCGCTGGTTCCGGGCGACGAGGAACACCGTCGGCCGCTTGAAGAAGTACACGACGAACAGGTCGAGCAGCGTGGCCACGCCGAGGGTGAGGGCGAACCCGCGCACCGAGCTCACCGCGGTGAGGTACAGGACCACCGCGGCGATCCCCGCGACGACGTCGGCCGCGATGATCGTCTTGTACGACCGGGCGAAGGCCGGCTGCACCGCCGCACGGGCGCTCTTGCCCGCCCTCACCTCGTCCTTCAACCGCTCGAAGAACACGATGTAGGAGTCGGCGGTCACCCCGAGGGAGATCACGAGCCCGGCGACGCCCGCCAGGGTGAGCGCGTACCCGAATTGGACGCCCGCGAGCGAGATCAGCGCGATCGCGAGGATCGCCCAGATCGTCATGCCGAACCATGCCACGATGCCGAGGAGCCGGTAGTAGAAGAGCAGGTAGAGGAGGAGCAACGCGAGTCCGACGAGCCCGGCGACGATGCCCTGGCGCAGCGACTCGGAGCCGAGCGTGGGACTCACGGTCTGCACCTGCTGGCGGGTCAGCTCGACGGGCAGGGCGCCCGCGTTCAGCACGGTCGCAAGGTCGCGTGCCTCCGCCTCGGCGAACCCACCGGTGATCTCGCCGGTGCCGCCGGTGATCGGGCTCTGGACGGTCGGCGCGGAGATGACGACCCGGTCGACGACGATCGCGATCTGGTTCTGCGGCGGCGGCAACGATACCGCGGTCGTCGTGGCCTCGGCGAACCGATCGGCGGCATCGCCGGTGAGCTGGAAGTTGACGGTCCACTCCGACCCGGTCGCACCGCCCAGGATCGCGTTCGCCTCGGCGACGTCGCCGCCGGCGATGACTGCCGGCGCCAGGCGGTACCGGTTCCCGGCCTCGTCCTCGTAGACGGCCTCCTGGTCTTCCAGCGCGGAGAACGAGCACTCCTTCGTCTGGCGATCCTCGTCGGTGGGGCAGGTCACCGGCGTCGTGGAGTAGGCCGGGTCGCCGGGAGGGACGATCGCGAGCACGGGTCGTTCCTCGAGGCGTGCGGTCTGACCGATCACGTCGAGCAGCCGTTGCTGCCCGGTGGACCGTCGCCGCTCCTCGGCCGAGGTTCGGTCGATGTAGCACCCGAGGTTCTCGCCGGCTGAGCTGACCACGCAGAAGAGCGCCTCGACCGTCTCCACTCGTGTGTCGTCGATCGCCGAAGCGGCAGCGTCCTTCGACGCCAGGCCACACGGGAGACCGTTGGCTCCCAACGAAAGGCCCGAGAAGGCGGTCGGCTCGGGCGACGGCGACGCCGATGGTGAGACCGAGGCCGAAGGCGACGGGGAGGTCGTCGGCTCCTCGGTCGCGCCCTTCCCTTCGCCATCCGTCACGCAGTACGTCCGCTCCGTCACCTCGATCTCAAGGGCCTTCTGGGCGGCCTCCGCCTCCTTCTTCGTCGGGAAGCAGTCGAGCTGTTCCCCCGCCGCACTCACCAGGCAGAAGCCGTCCTCGGTCGCTGCCGGCGACGCAGACGCGCCGGGCGTGGCGGTCGGTGTCACGTCGGCTCGGGGAGCGACCGTGATCGCCGCCTTCGAGGCCTGGGCAAGCTCCTCCGTCGCGTAACACTCCACCTGTTCGCCGTCGGGACCGATGAGACACGCCTCGGCGACCTGGGGCACGACCGTCAGCTCGGCCAGCGCATCGTCGGCGGCCTGCTGCGAAGCGGCGCACCCGTAGTTCTCGCCATCAGGACCGACGAGGCAGTACCTGGTCTCCGCCCGCTGCTCGATCGTGCCCTGGGCCAGACCGGGAATCTGCACCTCGATCGTGTTGCCCGAGACAGCGATGTCGGGCTCACCGACCCCGAACGCATCGACCCGGTTCGAGATGTTCGTGCGTGCCCGCTCCATCACCTCGGTGGGCGTGCCGTCGGGCGCCGAGAGCGTGACCGAGACTCCCCCTTCGAGGTCGAGTCCGAGGATCGGCTGCAACGCCCCGGTCGCGAACCCGATCAGCGACGCGAGCGTCAGCGCGAGCACGAAGAAGATCGAGGCCCAGAGGCCGCGGGTCCGCTTCACGCCAGTTCCGCCCCGTTCACGACCAGGCGGAAGCGAGCATCGAGGTGCTCGGCCGCGACGCGGCAGAGCTGCATCCGTCCGAGGAAGATCTCGAAGTACTCCATGACCTGACTGATGCCCGTGTCGATCGTCAGCTCGAGGCTGACGGTGCGGGCAGCGGAGTCTACCCGAAGGAACGACTGTTCCACGGCGTAGTTGACCCGGTCGTGGATGTCGAGATCGATCTGTCCGGTGGTCCGCACGCGGCTGCGATGCACGTCGGATTTGTCGGCCAGGATCACCGCCGCGGAGATCGGCGACACCGCGGTGCCCTCCGTCTCCTCGTGGTTGGCGATCGCGGCGATGATCGGCATCAGGTCGGCCGCGGCCACGGAGTCTCGGAGCGCGTGGTGCACGAGGACGGCGCCTGTCTGGCCGTGTGCGTCCCGGGCGAGGGCGTTCCCGACGTCGTGCAGGTACCCCGCCACGCAGGCGAGGGTCGCGTCACGCTCGCCGTAGCCCAGCCGTGAGAGCACCTGATAGGAGATGCGCGCCACGAGGTTGGCGTGGCGGAAGCCGTGCTCGGTGAACCCCATCGCGTCCATCACGCGGTCGGCCGATGCGATGAAACGCGAAAGCTCCTCGTTGGCTTGGACGTCCTCGAGGGTGATCGTCGCGACGTCGACGCCGGTCGGCGGCACCGGCTCGACGGGCAAGGGGGCGGGCTCAGGCGTCGTGTCGGACGCGACGACCGTCGATGCGTCGCTCGTCTCTCCCGACACGACGCCGTCCGCCGGATCTGGCTCGCCGATCACGTCTGCTGGAACGGCCCGTCCTGGCCGTCGGGCGCGTCTCCCTCGATCGCCTCGTCGACGACGATGCGACCGATGCCCGCTCGCAGGATGCGCACGCGCGTTCCGGGGGCGATCTCGAGCGTCAGGATGTCGTCCTCCTCGTCGATGTCGATCACGGTGCCGAACATGCCGGAGGTGGTGACGACCTCGTCACCGACCTCCACGCTGCTCAGCAGCTCCCGCTGCGCGCGGGCTCGCCGTTGCTGCGGCCGGATGAGCAGGAAGTAGAAGATGACGCCCATCAGCAGCAGCGGCAGGAACGCGACCAGGCTGCCGCCTCCCGATGATTCCTGGGCGAGGAGTTCGAACATGGGTCGACCTTTCGTTGGCGTCCGAGGGTGCCGGGCGTGTCGCCGACCGGCCGAGTCTACCGCCCCGGGCGGCGCCCGAGGCTAGAGCGGTAGCGTGCCCGGCGGCTGGGTGCCCAGGTGGTGATATGCACGCTCGGTCGCGACGCGACCCCGCGGCGTGCGATGCAGGAATCCGAGCTGGAGCAGGTACGGCTCGACCACGTCCTCGACCGTGTCGGGCTCCTCACCGACCGAGGCGGCGAGGGTCGAGAGCCCGACCGGACCGCCGCCGAAACGCTGCACGATCGCCTGCAGGATCGCGTGGTCGAGACGGTCAAGCCCTTCCTCGTCGACCTCGAACACCTCGAGGCCGGCCCGGGCAACCTCGCCCGTGATCGCGCCGTCGTGACGCACCTCGGCGAAGTCTCGCACGCGGCGGAGCAGCCGGTTCCCGATGCGGGGCGTGCCACGCGAGCGACGAGCGATCTCGGCCGCACCCTGCTCGTCGAGCCGCACCTCCAGGATGCCCGCGGACCGCCCGACGATGCGCGAGAGATCGTCGACCGGGTAGTAGTCGAGCCGAGGTGAGAACCCGAAGCGCTCCCGGAGCGGAAGCGTGATGCGCCCGGGCCGTGTCGTGGCGGCGACGAGCGTGAACTTCGGGAGCTCGAGCCGGATCGACCTGGCGGTCGGACCCTTGCCGAGCACGACGTCGAGCACAAAGTCCTCGAGCGCCGGGTACAGGACCTCCTCGACCGGCCTCGGCATGCGGTGGACCTCGTCGACGAAGAGAACGTCGCCGTCCTCGAGGTTCGTGAGGATCGCGGCCAGATCGCTCGGGCGGTCGAGGGCGGGCCCGCTCGTGGGTTGGAACCCCGCCCCCATCGCGTTCGCGACGATCTGGGCGAGCGTGGTCTTGCCGAGCCCCGGCGGGCCGCTGAAGAGCAGGTGGTCGACGGGCTCGCCGCGGCGCCGGGCACCGTCGATCAGCAGTTGGAGCTGCTCCTTCACGCGGTCCTGCCCAACGAAGTCGGTGAGCGACGTCGGCCGCAAAGCGACGTCGAACTCGCGATCCTCCGGATCGACGACGGCGGCCTCGATCAGGCGATCGTCGTCCACGCTATCGGCCGACCTTCTGCAGCGCCTCGCGGAGCATGTCATCGAGTTCGCGCCCGTCGGCGTCGACGTCGCGGGTCGCCTCCGCGGCCTCGTGCGGCGTCAGGCCGAGCGAGACGAGCGCCTCGCGCACGTCGACGATCGGTCCGCCTTCGCTCGGGAGCTCGGACTCTCCACCGAGCCGGTCGCGCAGGTCCACGACGACGCGCTGCGCGACCCTCGTGCCGACGCCCGGTACGACCGTGAGGGCGTCGGCGTCGCCGGCGATCACGGCGCGTCGGAGCGCATCGGCGGAGAGCGCTGACAGGAAGGACAGACCGACCTTGGGGCCGACGCCGGTCACGCCCGTGAGCAGATCGAAGAGCTCACGTTCGTCGGTCGTGGAGAATCCGTACAGGGTCATCGAGTCGTCGCGGACCACCATGCGGGTGTGCACGCGCGCGGCCTTCCCAACGGCGGGGAGCCGGCTCACGACGGAGGTCGGCACCGAGACGTCGTAGCCGACGCCGCCGACCGCGAGCACCACGCTCGTGGCTCCCTTGTGGACGACCTCGCCTTCGAGGAACGAGATCATCGGGCGCCTCCAGCGCGCGTGGCCGCCTTCAGCCGAGCCCCCACCAGATGCGTCAACGCGATCGCGGCTGCGTCCACGGCATCGGGCTTCGTCGGCAGATCGCGCAAGCCGTGCACGCGCACGAGCGCGTGGCGTACCTGAGCCTTGTCGGCGTTGCCCATGCCGGTGACGGCGCTCTTCACCTCCGTCGGGCTGTACTCCTCGATGTCGATCCCTGCCTCGACGGCGACCACCATCACCGCGCCGGTCGCGCGGGCAACGGTCAGAGCGCTCACCTGATTCCGATTGAACGCCACGCGCTCCACTGCGAGGCTCAGCGGTGCATGGGTTGTGATCGCCGTGCGCACGGCTTCGGCCACGGCCCACAGCCGCTCCGCCTCGGGCACGTCGGCACCGGTCGTCACGGTATCGGCCCAGAGCAAGATGGGTCGTCGACCATCACGGGCGACCGCGGCGAGGCCGAGCTTCGCCACGCCGGGGTCCACGCCGAGTACGCAGGAATCGAACATCCGTTCGTGCAGTTTAGTGCCGGGGTCTGGCGGGGCAAGCAGCCAGGAGCCGGATTCCTCATGTCGCGAACGAGATGCTCGTGTCGACATGCATGGGACGGACCGTCTCCGATGGGGATCCCGAGCTGCAGCGAGGCCGGGGGATGCCACCACCTGGTGCGCGGACTGAGCCTCAGAGCGAAGCCATGACCTCTTCGGGGATGTCGAAGTTCGCGTAAACGTTCTGCACGTCGTCGAGTTCTTCGAGCGCCTCGATCAGGTTCAGCACCTGCTTCGCCTCCCCGCCGTCGACGGGGATCGTGGACTGCGGCACCATCGAGATCTCGGCTGAGAACACCTCGACGCCGGCGGCTTCCAACGAGTCGCGGACGTCCTTGAACGCGACCGGATCGCTGATGATGTCCCACGAGCTCTCGGAGTCGCGCAGATCCTCGGCGCCGCCTTCCAGGGCGAGCTCGAGGAGCCGCTCCTCGTCGGGCGCCCGGTCCTTCTCGACCACCACGACGCCCCTGCGAGTGAACATCCACGCGGTCGAGCCCGTCTCCCCCAGGTTCCCACCGTGACGGGTGAACGCATGGCGGACCTCCTGGGCCGTACGGTTGCGGTTGTCGGTGAGCGCCTCCACATAGAGCGCGATGCCGCCGGCGGCGTACCCCTCGTAGCTGATCTCGTCGTAACGAGCGCCGGAGTCGTCGGCCCCGGTGCCCCGCTTGATCGCGCGCTCGATATTCTCGGTCGGCACCGAGAAGCTCTTGGCCTTCTCGACCGCCGACGCGAGCGTCATGTTCGCCGCGACGTCGCCGCTGCCGCCCTCGCGCGCCGCGACCTCGACCGCGCGCAGCAGCTTCGCGTACTGGTTCGACCGCTTCGCGTCGTTCGCGGCCTTCTTCCGCTTGATCGTGGCCCACTTCGAATGGCCGGACATCTCGTTCCCTCCCGAGGCTCAGAGCTTCTCGAGCAGGTAGCGGTGGAGTCGCGTCTCGCCGATCAGCTCCGGATGGAACGATGATACGAGCAGGTTGCCCTGTTCGAGCACGACCGGTGCCCCCTCGTACTCGGCGAGCACCCGAACGCCCGTGCCCACGTCAGTGATGCGCGGCGCACGGATGAACACGCCTCGTACGGGATGCTCGATGCCCGCGACCACCACGTCGGCCTCGAACGACTCGACCTGGCGCCCGTAGGCGTTGCGCTCGACGCCGATGTCCATCACGGCGAACAACGGGGCGCCACGCAGCACCCGCTCGGCGAGCACGATCATGCCGGCGCATGTTCCGAACACCGGCATCCCGGCGGCGACTCGCGCCCGTACGGGCTCGACGAGATCGTAGGCCCTGGCGAGCTTGCCGATCGTGGTCGACTCGCCCCCCGGGATCACGAGGCAGTCGACGCCCGCGAGCTCGTCGGCATCGCGTACCTCGACCGGCGTGGCCCCGGCGGCGGCGAGCATGCGGCCGTGCTCCCGGAAGTCTCCCTGCAGCGCGAGGACGCCGGCCTTCACGTCGGACACACCGCTCGGCGCGACCTACCAGCCGCGCTCTTGCATGCGTGTCTCGAGCGATCCGATCTCGAGCCCGGCCATCGGGTCGCCGAGCCCGTGCGAGAGCTTCGCGAGCACGTCGGCGTTCTCGAAGTTCGTCGTCGCCTCGACGATCGCCCTGGCCATCGTGGCCGGCTCCTCGCTCTTGAAGATGCCGGATCCCACGAAGACACCGTCGACGCCGAGCTGCATCATCAGCGCCGCGTCGGCGGGGGTCGCGATGCCCCCGGCTGAGAAGTTCACGACCGGCAAGCGGCCCTGCTCGGCCACCGTGCGCACGAGCTCGACGGGCGCCCCGAGCTCCTTCGCCTTCGTCACGTACTGCTCCGGGCGCAGCGTCGTGACCTCGGCGATCTCGCGCAGGATCGCGCGCTCGTGCCGCACGGCTTCCACGACGTTGCCCGTGCCCGCCTCCCCCTTGGTACGGATCATCGCGGCGCCCTCGGCGATGCGGCGCAAGGCCTCTCCGAGGTTCCTCGCACCACAGACGAAGGGAACCGTGAACGCCCACTTGTCGATGTGGAATTCCTCGTCGGCCGGGGTGAGCACCTCGGACTCGTCGATGTAGTCGACACCGAGCGACTGCAGGATCTGGGCCTCGACGAAGTGTCCGATGCGCGCCTTCGCCATGACGGGGATCGTGACGGCCTGCTGGATCTCCTCGACCTTGGTGGCATCGGCCATCCGCGCGACGCCGCCGTCGCGACGGATATCGGCCGGCACACGCTCCAGGGCCATCACGGCGCACGCACCGGCGTCCTCGGCGATCTTCGCCTGCTCGGCGGTCGTGACGTCCATGATCACGCCGCCCTTGAGCATCTCGGCCAGGCCGGACTTCACGGTGAAGGTGCCGGTCTCGCGCTGCACGGATATCGCCTCCTGATCGGGGCCCTGCGGGAACCAGGACCGACCATCCGAGTGTACCGGAGGCGAACGCGCAACCTGAAGCCTCAGACCTCGCCGACGGAGCTGCAGGCGGCCCCTGCTAGGGTCGGCCCGTGCTCCGCCACGTCGCCGCCGACGCGCTCTACGACGCGAAGACATCGCTCGCCCGGTTCCCCGTGATCGCCCTGCCGATGCAGCGGATCCGTGCTCGCGGCGAGCTGATCGACGACGACACCCGGGTCGTGATCGAGGCCTTCCCGCGATGCGCGTCGTCGTTCGCGGTGGCGGCGTTCCGTCTGGCCCAGGAGCCGAACCCGACGAACATCGCGCACCACACGCACATGCCCGCGCAGGTGATGGAAGGGGTGCGTCGTGGGCTCCCGACGATGGTGCTCGTGCGGCCCGCGGTCGACGCGATCGTCTCCCACCTGATCCGCAGCCCCGATCTCGGCGCCCGGACCTCGATGCGCGGATACCTCCGCTTCTACGGACCGCTCCTCGCGCTGCGGAGCGGGTTCGTGACCGCGACGTTCGACGAGGTCGTGGGGTCGTTCGGCACCGCGATCGAGCGGCTCAACGCCCGGTTCGGCACCACGTTCGTCCCGTTCGAGCACACCCCGGAGCACGTGGCGCGCATCGAGGGTGAGATCGAGGCGGATTACCGGGCGCGCGAGGGCTCCGGGGAGCGGCTCGAGGCCGTGATCCCACGTCCCTCATCGTCTCGTGACGTTCTCAAGGCGGAGGTCGAGCAGCGGGTTCGCCGCGAGATCCCACCGACGACGTTGGCGGATGCGCACGCCCTGTACCGGGCGCTGCTCCCCGGTGTGTGACGCGGGGACCGCTTCGTTCAGCCGAAGGAGATCTCAGCGTCGAACATGCCGACGGGGGCGAGCTCGACGAACGTAGTGCCCGGCTTGAGCGTGATCTCCTCGCCCGACTTTGTGAGGAACGTGGTGAACTCGCCCTCGTCGGAACGCTCCCACTTCCCGACGACCAGCTTGCCGTCGCGCAGGACCCACGCCTTCCCCTTGCCGACCGTGTGCACCTCGGGCGACGGGTAGCCGGCGACGTCGTGGAACTCGCTCTCGGTCGTCTTCACGACCTGGATCACCACGTTGTCGGCGGTGATCGGATCGCCGCTCTCGAGCGTCATGGGCGACCCGTCGAGGTAGCGGACCCACTGTCCCTTGGACCAGCGCCACTCGGCGGTCGCGAGACCGGAGAACACGACGGTTGCGCGCCGCGCCTTCTTGCTCGGCGTGGGCACGTCGTCGGTGTAGACGAACGGCGAGGCGGGGGCCGGCTCACCCTTCGCGAGCGACTTCCCCTTGGCCCACAGCGGCTTCGTCGACGTGAACAGGTTGTGCGGCACGATGCGCGCGTCGTCACGGGTGAACGCCTTGGCGGCGCTGTCCTCGTCCATCGCCGTCATGCCGGCGTCCTCGACGACCGCGCGGACGCCCTTCGACCCGCCGCTGAACGCGAGCAGCGGGTGTTCGCTGAACGGCGCGAGGATCTCGGGATCGGTCGTGCGGATGCTGCGTACCGGACCGACCCGGTTGGCCTCGTCGCAGTTGAACAGCACGACGAAGCGCGTGATGCCCCCCTCGACGACCTCCTCGTAGACGATGTCGGCGCCCTGCAAGCCGGCGAGCGGCTGTGCGTCGGGGGTGTTCTCGACCTTCACCGCGAGCACCGGACGGTTCGGCGGTTGCTTGTCGCCGGGAAGCATCTCGCCGGTGAGCGGGCAGGGCTCGATCGGCTCGGGAGCGACACCGATGTCGCTCAGCGCCTTCTGGATCGGCGCAGGGGCATTCCCTGACAGCGCCAGCGCCGCCATGCCGCCGCCGAGCACGGCGACGACCGCGCCGCCGGCGACGAGTGCCTTGCCGCGTGAGGTGAGAGCCACGGTGAGGGGACCTCCTGGGACGGATCGTGTCGGAATGATGAGCGAGTGGGATCGACCCCCGACGGGGATCGGCACAGCGATGCTAGACCCGGGATCGAGGTGTTCCAAACACCTAGGAGCAGTTCGACACGAACGTCACATCTCCTCCAGACGCTGGATCCGCTCGGCGATCGGAGGGTGCGTCGCGAAGATCCGCTCCAACGGCCCGAGCTTCTCACCTTCGATGCGGGAGGGCTGGGAGAGCCACAGATGCGCGGTGGCGTTGTTCGCCGAGTGCATCGCCGTCGGGGACGCGGCGATCTTGCGCAAGGCCGCCGCCAGTCCCGGGGGATAGCGGGTCAGCATCGCGCCCTGCGCGTCGGCCAGGAATTCCCGATTGCGCGACACGGCGCGCTTGATGATCTCCCCCGCGAGCGGCGCGATCACCATCAGCGCGAACCCGATGCCGAAGAGGATCAGCGTGGCCGGACCTCCGTTGCTGTCGTTGCCACGACGCCCGCCGATGCCGCCCCACAACCACGAGCGCATCAGGAACTCCGACATCAGCACGACCGCGCCCACGAGCGTGGCGACGATCGTGCCGAGCAGCATGTCTCGGTCGAGCACGTGGGCGAGCTCATGGCCGATCACGCCCTCGAGCTCCACGCGGTTCATCGTGGCGAGCAGGCCCTGGGTGACCGCGATCGAGGCGTGCTCAGGGTCGCGCCCGGTCGCGAACGCGTTGGGGGCCTGCTCGGGCACCACGTAGATCCGCGGCTTCGGGATGCCCGCTGCGATCGCGAGCCCCTCGACGAGGTTGTGCAGGCGCGGCTCGTCCTGCGCGGTCACCTCCCGCGCCCGTGACGACGCGAGCACCAACCGGTCGCCGTAGAGGTAGGAGCTGACCGAGAGCACGGTCGCGATCACCAGCGCGACCACGAGGCCGGTCACGCCGGTGCCGAAGACATAGCCCAGCGCCATGCCGACGAGGCCGAAGAAGACGAACGCGCCGACCACGAGCAGCACCGACTTCCGTTTGTTCGCCGCGATCTGCTCGTGCATCTACTCGTCCCGCCCGAGGTCGACGTGCACGGGCTCGCTCACGGGGTCGTCGATGTCGAAGAACGCCCGCTCCCGGAAGCCGAACGCGTTCGCGACGAGGTTCGACGGGAACGTGTCGATCGCGGTGTTGAGGCGCCGGACCTGGTCGTTGTAGAACTGACGCGCGTAGGCGATCTTCGACTCGGTGCCGACGAGCTCCTCCTGCAGGGCGAGGAAGTGCTGATCGGCCTTGAGCTCCGGGTACGCCTCGACGACCGCCATCAGCCGCCCGAGGCCGGCGGTCACGGCGTTCTCAGCGGTGACCTGATCGGGCACGCCGGCGGCCGCGATCGCCCGGGTCCTCGCCTCGGTGACGCGCTCGAAGAGCTCGCGCTCATGGGTCGCGTACCCTTGCACCGTCTCGACCAGGTTCGGGATCAGGTCGTACCGGCGTCGCAGCTGCACGTCGATCGTCGCCCATCCATCGTCGGCGCGGGTGCGCAGGCGCACCAGTCGGTTGTAGAGCCAGACGAGCGCCAGCAGGGCGACGACGCCGAGCCCGAGCACGACCCAGATGACCGGTGACATGGAGCCCTATCGTAGCGACGGTCCGTCGAGGGCCGACCGATAGACGTCCTCGATGCGATCGACCACGACGCCCCAGTCGAAGGTGGCCGCCCTCTCGCGACCCGCCGCCGCGAGCCGCCGCGCGAGGTCCTCGTCGTCGATGACCCGGCCGATGGCCGATGCGAGGGCACCGGCGTCGCCTGGCGCCACGAGCAGTGCGTCGAGGTCATCGGTCGCGACCTGTCGATAGCCCTCGATGTCGGTGGCGACGACCGGGACCCCGGCGGCCATGGCCTCCACGACGGAGTAGCCGAAGCTCTCCTGACCGGTGGCTGCGGCGACAGCCACCCGGGCCTCGGCGAGGACCGAGGGCACGTCGCCATGGTCGAGCCGGCCGAGCATCGCTACCCGGGACCGCGTCGACGGCGACAAGCGCTCCACCGCTGCGCGGTCCGCCCCGTCGCCGACGACGGTCAGGAGCAGGTCGGACCGGTCCTCGGCGAGCAGGGTGAACGCCTCGACCAACACCGGGAACCCCTTCTGGCGGTCGAGCCGATGCGCCCACACGATGCGGGCTCCGAACGGCCACACACGCGGTGTCGCGTCCGCGAATCGCGCCACCGCCACCCCGTTCGGGATCACCACCGGTTCGAGATCAGGCATCGCTCGACGGACGAAGTCCGCGGCAGCGTCCGAGACGGCGATCGTCGCGGCCAGCCGGCGCCCCACACGCCGGAGCAGCGGTCCGGCCACCTCGTAGATGCGAGAGCGATCGAGCCACGCGTGGAACGTCGCCACGACCGGCACGGTCGCGGCCATCGTCGCCCACATCGAGGCGCTCGGCGTGAAGGGCTCGTGCACGTGCACCACGTCGGGAGCGAACCCCTCGAAGGTCCGGCGGGCCAGCTCCACGCCCGCGGGCCACGGGGCGATCGGCGCCACCGTGCCTCGATACGACACGCGGATCGGCTTCCCCAGGCCTCCCCGCCCGGGTCCGAGGACCGCCACCTCGTGTCCTCGTGTCCGCAGCTGGTCGGCCAACTCGCCGACGTGTACCTGCACGCCGCCGGGCGCGTCGAGGTCGTAAGCGCACACGAGTGCCACGCGCATGAGGTCAGTCCTCCCAGGCCGGCTGGAACATGTGCCAGTCGGTCGGCGCCGAGGCGATCGCGCGCTCGAACGCCTCGGCCATGCGCTGAGTGAGGGCGGTGACGTCGGCACGGCGGTCGCCCGTCGCGTCGACCGTGAGCGGCGGCGTCATCACGCATCGCCACCCTCGCTGGGTCTGAAAGACGGGGGTGACGATCAGTGGCGCCCCGGTGGTGATCGACAGCAGCGCGGGTCCTGCCGGCAGGCGACGCTTCCTGCCGAACATCGTCACCACCACGCCACGGCCGGTCAGGTCGCGGTCGGCGACGAGCGCGACGATGTAGCCGTCGGCGAGCTTGCCGGCGAGGGTCCTGGCGATGCCCTCGTCTCCCAAGCCGACCACCTCGACACCGAACGCTGCTCGATTCGCGACGAACAGCTCGTACAGGCGAGGTGGCCGCAGCTGCTCGGCCACCGCGACGATCGGCCGGTCGAGCGAGCGCAGCCACGGACCCGCGGCGTCCCAGTTACCGACGTGGGGAAGCGCCACGATCGCGCCCTTTCCCTCATCGAGCGCATGCCACAGATGGTCGGCGTCGACGGACTCGAACCGCGAGGCCACCTCATCGGGCGGCATCACGGCGAACCGGAACGAGTCGAACCAGTACCGCGCGTACGCGTCGAACGCCTCCCGCGTCGCGGCACGAACGATGGGATCGGACGGTGCGCGACCGAGCACCTGCGCCTGGTTGCGCGCCACCACGGCCCGGGTCCCGGGGGCGAGCTCGAACGCGAGCTTGCCCCCGAGGCGGAACAGCCGTCGTCCGACGTCTTTCGGTAGCACCCGCGCGAGCCAGGCCACGGAGCCGTAGACGAGGAACGCGATCGTCTCTCGCCAGGTCTCGTCGCCCGACGTCATCCGCGCTCCTCGCGGGCGACCTGCGACGTGCGCACTACCACGGCGAGCGCGGACACGCTCACGGCCACCCAGATCACCCAGGTCAGGTCGAAGCCGAGGCCCACGACGACGAGGGCGTAGTGCAACCCCCTCGTGAGATGGCTCTCCTCCAGGCTGTAGGAGAGCGATGCGCCTCGAGCGCGCACGTACGCCGAGAGCCCGCTCAGGCAGAGCGCCGCGAGGGTCGCGATCGCCAGGCTCGGGTCTTCGGTCCTCGCGACCCACGCCATCGAGCCGAGCACCGCACCGTCCCAGACGCGGTCGAGCAGTTCGTCGAGCATGCGGTCGGTGGGCCCGCCCGCTCCGTGGTTCGCTCGGTGACCACCGAGCAGGAGCAGGGCCCCCGACCCGAGCGCCGCGACGGCGGCCAGCTCCGGTTCCCGGGCGACCACGAGCCATGCCGCCAGGGCGGCGAGCAGCGCGCCCACCGACAGGGTCGTGCGGGTGATCGCGGTGCCCGGCGGTTGTCGTTCGAATCGCACCATGGGCGAGGACCGGGCGAGCGTAGCAACTCGCCACTTGGGTAGGATGCCCAGACCTCGCCCACCTGATGACCCGCCGAAGCTGAAGGAGCGCGCGTTGAAGACCTACGACGCGAAGGATATCCGCAACGTCCTGCTGGTCGGCCACGGGGGGTCGGGAAAGACCACCCTGCTCGAGGCCATGCTGTTCGCGGCCGGCGCGATCACGCGCATGGGCGTCGTCGAGGACGGCAACACCGTCAGCGACCACGACCCCGACGAGCAGCGCAAGGGCATCTCGGTCTCGCTCTCGATGGCACCGATCGAGTGGAACGGCGTCAAGATCAACATGCTCGATGCCCCCGGGTACGCCGACTTCATCGGCGACGTGCGCTCCGCGATCCGGGCCGCCGACGCCGTGATCGTCGTCGTCTCCGCGGTCGACGGCGTCGAGGTGCAGACCGAGGTCGCGTGGGAGCTCGCGGTCGAGGCTGGGCTGCCTCGCGCGATCTTCGTGAACAAGCTCGATCGGGAGCGATCCGACTTCCAGTCCACCTTGGATCAGCTCGTCGCCGCGTTCGGGAACCAGGTCGCGCCGTTCGAACTGCCGATCGGCGCCGAGCACGAGTTCGAAGGGGTCGCCGACCTGCTCCACGAAAAGGCCGACGTCTACCCGTCGGGCCCCAAGGCCGAGGAGTCGGAGTGGCCCGACGAGATCCATGCGATGGCCGACCCGGCCCGGGAGAAGTTGATCGAGGCTGTCGCCGAGTCCGACGACGCCTTGATCGAGGAGTACCTCGAGGAGGGCACGCTGCCCGAGGAGCACATCGTGTCGGGCGCCAAACTGGGGTTCGCGAACGCGCGCCTCGCGCCCGTGATCGTAGGGTCCGCGGCCAAGGCGATCGGCATCGACCGGTTGCTGGACTTCATCGTCGAGGAGTTCCCGTCGCCGCTCGATCGCGCC
This sequence comes from Actinomycetota bacterium, assembly GCA_035697485.1. Classification (NCBI taxonomy): domain Bacteria; kingdom Bacillati; phylum Actinomycetota; species Actinomycetota bacterium. The sequence continues at coordinate 8,798 of DASSCU010000035.1, read as the reverse complement.
CCCGTCACGGTGTTCGCGAAGGACGGCGCGGAGTCGGAACGGCCGACCGACGTGTCCGGCCCCCTCACCGCGTTCGTGTTCAAGACCCTGTCGGACCCGTTCGTCGGCCACATCACGATGTTCCGTGTCTTCAGCGGTGCCGTGCGCCCCGACTCCACCCTCCACAACGCGACCCAGGGCATCGACGAGCGCATCGGCCAGCTCTTCACCCTCGTCGGGAAGGAGCACGACTCCGTCCCGGAGGTCACGGCCGGCGACATCGGCGCCGTGGCGAAGCTGCAACAGGCCCACACCGGCGACACGTTCGCCCCGAAGGATGCGCCGGTGCACGTACCGGCTCTCGACCTGCCCGAGCCGCTGCTCGCGTACGCGATCGCTCCGAAGACGAAGGGCGACGAGAACAAGCTTGCGACCGGTCTCGCGCGATTGCGTGAGGAGGACCCGACCCTTCGTGTCTCCCGGAACGAGGAGACGCACGAGACCGTGATGCACGGCATGGGCGAGGCCCATCTCGAGGTGATGATCGAACGCCTCAAGCGCAAGTTCGGCGTCGAGGTGACGACGGCCCCCGCGAAGATCGCGTACCGCGAGACGATCCGGGGCAGCGCGAAGGGCCTCGGCCGCCACGTGAAGCAGACGGGCGGTCACGGTCAGTACGCCGTCTGCAACATCGAGATCGAGCCGCTCGGCCACGGCGAGGGGTTCGTGTACGAGGACAAGATCTTCGGCGGCGCGATCCCGCAACAGTTCATCCCGTCGATCGAGAAAGGCATCGTCAGGACGATGGCCGATGGCGTGATCAGCGGGAACCCCATGGTCGACCTGAAGGTCACGCTCGTCGACGGGAAGTTCCACCCGGTGGACTCGAGCGACATGGCGTTCCAGATCGCGGGCTCGATGGCGTTGAAGGACGCGGTCGAGCAGGCGGGCGTCGCGCTCCTCGAGCCGATCGTCGACCTCGAGGTGGTCGTGCCGGAGTCCTACACGGGCGACATCATGGGTGACCTGAACTCCAAGCGCGGCAAGATCGCCGGCATGGACCAGGTCGGCGGCGGGAAGTCGCGCATCAACGCACAGGTGCCTCAGGCCGAGGTGGCGCGCTACGTGATCGACCTGCGATCGATGACCGGCGGGAGAGGTGCCTACACGGCGACGTTCTCCCACTACGAAGAGATGCCGCAACACCTCGCGCAGAAGGTGATCGACGAGTACCAGGCGGCGAAGGCCGAGAAGAAGTAGCTCAGCACGCGACGAGCACGTTCGACACGAGCCAGGTCGGGCTGCTCACTCCGGCGCGTGCGCTTCCAGGAACGGCAGCACCGCATCGTCGAACGCACCCGGGGCGCGAAGGTTCACCACGTGGTCGGCCTCGATCGTCACGAGCCTTCCGTCCAGCACCTCGCGCGCGATGAGTTGCGATGCGCGCCGCATGTCCGGCGGGTCCTTCGACGCGTCGACGACCAGGGTCGGCACGTCGATCTCGGCGAGTCGCAGCGCAGCGGGCGGATCGAGTGACTCTTCGGCTGACTCGTCCATCGTCATCTCGTGGATGTTGTCTCGGGCGATCTGCTTGATGCGTGCTCCCGCCGGGTCGTCGACCCCCAACGGCGCCCAGATCTCCAGCAACAAGTCCTGCGCGCGCTCGTACTCGCCCGCCTCGATCGCCGCGTCGATCGGGGGAGCCAGCTCGTCCCACCAGGCTTCTTCCTCCTCGTTGTCCTCGAACCCGCCGAGCCCGGGAGCGATCGGCACGAGGGCCCAGACACGCTCGGGCACCGTCAACGTGGCGTCGATCGCGAGCCCCCCGCCCATCGAGCAGCCCACCAGCGCCGTGCGCTCGATGCCCAGATGGTCGAGGAGCGCCACGAGGTCGCGAACGTGGGAGTAGGGGGAGCCGTCTGGCCTCGACGATCCCCCGTACCCTCGCTGGTCGTAGCGCATCACGCGGAGCCGCTCGGCCCACCGTTCGAAGTGCGGGTCCCACGTCCGCGCGTCCCACAATCCCGGATGCAGCAGGGTGACGGCGGGGCTCGCCGGGTCGCCGGCGATCTCGTAGTGGAGCCGTCCACCGTGGGGCAGGTCGGCGAAGCCATCCTCGCCTTCACGCATCGGCGAACCTCGGGCCGAGGCGGCGAGCGGTGTCGGCGAGCAGCTCGGGCAGCACCCGGACCTCCCCGACGACCGGCATGAAGTTCGTGTCGCCGTTCCACCGGGGCACGAGGTGCCAGTGCAGATGATCGGGGATGCCCGCCCCTGAGGTCGACCCGAGATTCATCCCCACGTTGAACCCATGCGGTTCCGATTCCTCGCGCAGCGCTCGGATCGACCGCTGCAGCAGCACCTGCAGCTCGGCGTTCTCGTCCGGGGTGAGGTCCTCGACGTCACCGGTATGGCGCATGGGCACGATCAGCATGTGCCCCGGGTTGTACGGGAACTTGTTCAGCACCACATAGGCTAGGTCGCTCCGCGCCAGGACGCGCTCGGGCTCTCGCGCCGGCACGGCGCAGAAGACGCAACCGCCGTCTTCCTCGAGCTCCTCGCGGGCCGTGGCGATGTACTGCATGCGCCATGGGCTCCACAGGTGATCCACGATCACTCCCTCAGGGCGATCCGAAATCGGTCTGTTCGAGCGCGCGGCTCGAGTCTTCCGCGACGAGCGCATCGACGACCCGATCGAAGGTCACGCCGGTGAACTCGGTGCCGGCTCGGTCGCGAACGGTGTACGCATCGGACTCGAGCTCCTGATCACCCACCACGAGCGTGTACGGGGTCTTGGCGAGCTGTGACGCGCGGATCTTCTTGCCGACGCTTTCCTTGGAGTCGTCGACGACGGCTCGCAGTCCGGCGTCCTCGGCCCGGGCGGCGAGCTTCTCGCAGTGCTCGACGTGCCGGTCGGCGACCGGGACGAACCGCAGCTGCTCGGGTGCGAGCCAGAGCGGGAACGCGCCCGCGTAGTGCTCGGTCAGCACGCCGAAGAACCGCTCCACCGAGCCGAACAGCGCTCGGTGGATCATGACCGGCCGATGCCGGGCGTTGTCGTCGCCCGAGTACTCCATCTCGAACCGCTGCGGCAGCTGGAAGTCGACCTGGATCGTCGACATCTGCCACGTGCGTCCGATCGCGTCCCTGGCCTGCACGCTGATCTTAGGCCCGTAGAAGGCGCCACCGCCCGGGTCCATCACGAGCGGCACGTCCATCGCCTCGGCGGCCTGCCGCAACGTCTCGGTGGCCTCGTCCCACTCCTCCTGCGTGCCGACCGCCTTCCCCTCGGGGCGGGTCGACAGTTCCATGTAGAAGTCGTCGAGCCCGTAGTCACGCAGCAGGTCGAGCACGAACGTGAGCACCGACCTGAGCTCCTCCCCCACCTGCTCTTTCGTGGTGAAGATGTGGGCGTCGTCCATCGTCATCCCGCGGACGCGCGTGAGCCCGTGGACCACGCCCGAGAGCTCGTAGCGATACACCGTGCCGAACTCGAAGAGCCGCATCGGCAGCTCGCGGTAGCTCCGGGTTCGGCTCTTGTAGATCAGGATGTGCATCGGACAGTTCATGGGCTTCAGGTAGTACTGCGTGCCGCCGTCGAGCTCCATCGGCGGGAACATGCCGTCGGCGAACCACGACAGGTGTCCGCTGATCTCGAACAGGATCGACTTCGTGATGTGTGGCGTGTAGACGAAGTCGTAGCCGGCCTCCTCGTGCCGCCGACGCGAGTAGTCCTCCATCAGCCGTCGCACGAGCCCGCCCTTGGGGTGGAACACGGCGAGTCCCGACCCGATCTCCTCGGGGAACGAGAACAGGTCGAGGTCCGCCCCCACCTTGCGGTGGTCGCGTCGCTCGGCCTCCTCGAGACGGTGCAGGTAGGCATCGAGATCGTCCTGGGTCGCCCACGCGGTGCCGTAGATGCGGGTCAGCTGCGGGTTCTTCTCGTCGCCGCGCCAGTAGGCGCCGGCCACGTTCGTGAGCTTGAACGCCCCGAGCATGCCCGTGTGCGGCACGTGCGGGCCCATGCACAGGTCGGTCCATCCGTCGTTCGAGTAGAGCGACACGACCTCCCCGGCGCCGGTCTCGCCCGCCGTCTCGGGGTCGTCCCCGATGCCCTCGATGATCTCGACCTTGAACGGCTGATCTCGCAGGCGCTCGATGGCCTCGTCGCGCGAGACCTCCTCGCGGACGAAGCGCTGGTTCCGCTTCGCGATCTGCCGCATCCGACGGTCGATCTTCGCGAGGTCGCCGGCGTGCACCGGTTCGGGCAGCTCGAAGTCGTAGTAGAAGCCGTCGGCGACGGCGGGCCCGATCGCGTACTTCGCCCCCGGATACAGGTCCCAGACAGCCTGTGCGAGCACGTGCGCGGTGGAGTGACGCAGCACGTGGAGGCCGTCATCGGAGTGTGGCGAGATCGGTTCGACGTACGCATCGTCGTCAGGCGTGTACGACAGGTCGCGCAACGTCCCGTCGACGCGTGACGCGATCGTGCCCTTCGGCAGCGCGGCCCCGACCGGCTCCCCGTCGGGGAGCTCGACGTGCACCCCCTCAGGCAGTGTCAGGGTCGGCATGCGGGCATGATAGCGACCGCGCGCGCCTCCCCTACTCGTAGGAGATCGCTTCGAGCACGTTCAACTTGGCCGCCCGTCGGGCCGGCCAGATCGCCGCGAGCACCCCCGCGAGCCCGGCGAGGATCAGGTAGACGACGAGCTGGCCCACCGGCACCACGAACTCGGTGACGCCCTCGTTCCGCAGCGCCTGCTGCAGCGCCCACCCGAACAGCACGCCGATCGCGACGCCGAGTACGGCACCGAAGACGGCGATGATGATCGCCTCCCACCGGATCATGCGCTTGACCTGTCGCCGGCTCATCCCAACCGCTCTGAGCAATCCCAGCTCGTGGGTCCGTTCGTAGATCGAGAGCCCGAGCGTGTTCACGATGCCGAAGAGCGCGATCACGATCGCCATCGCGAGCAGCGCCGTGACCAGGCCGAGCAGCTGGTCGATGAACCCCGCCTGCTGTTCGCGGAACGCGGCCTGATCCTGCACCTGCACGTTGGGGAACTCGGCGACCGCCTCCTGGATCGCAGCGTCGACCTCGTCGAGCGGCACCCCCTCGGCGGCTTTCACCAAGACGAAGGAATCGAGCTGTTCGCTGTAGAGCCCCTCGTACGACTCGAGCGAGATGACATAGTCGCCCACCAGTCGGTTCTCGTCGAAGATCCCGACGATCGTGAGCGGCACGTCGCCGGATGAGCCGAACTCGGCTGGGAGATCGTCACCGAGCGCCCATCCGTTGTCCTGCGCGAGCTCGCGATGCACGAGCACGGTCTCGGTGGCCTCGGACAACGACGCGACCGAGCCCCCGGAGACATCGAGGGTGGCCACCTCCTCCACGGTCGTGGGGTCGACCGCGGTCACGAACGACGTGGCCCCGTCGACCCGGAACCCGTTCTGCCGGAAGACCGACGCGGCGCCGACCTCCGGCAGGGCCGCCACTCGGGCGGCGACCTCCGGACTGAACGATGTGAACGAGCTCGTCGAAAGCGTGTAGTCCGCCTTCAGCGTCTCCGTCAGCGCGGCGTCGAACGACGCCTTGAGCGACGAGGCCAGGATCGCCACCATCGACACGAGGCCGAGGCCGATCATGAGGGCGGTCGCCGTAGAGGCGGTCCGTCTCGGGCTTCGCATCGCGTTCTCGCGCCCGAGACGCGCCTGGATCGACAGCCGCTTGATCGGGGCGCCCAGGGCACCGGCGATCGGCCTGGCGGCCAGCGGGGAGAGCATCGCGACGCCGATGAACGTGATCGCGGCGCCCGCGCCCACCACGGATGCGCCGTTGGTCTCGGCGCCGAAGAGCCCATAGGCGAGGGTGCCGGCCCCCAGAGCGGTCACGGCCACCGCGATCGCGAGCCGGCGCCCGACGAGGCCCCGCGGAGGCGGCGCGTCGGCGGCCTCGCGCAGCGCCTGGATCGGCGCCACCGAGCCCGCTCTGCGGGCGGGCAGCACCGAGGCGACCACGGTCACGACCACCCCAAGCACGAGGGAGACGATGATCGTGCGTGGCAGCAGCTGGATCGCGGTGCTCGGCAGGTCGATGTTGAAGGCGCCCAGCAGGCCCTGGAGCCCGATCGCGATGCCGATACCCGCCAGTATGCCCACCACGGAGGCGACGAGCCCGACCACGAATGCCTCGACCACGACCGAGACCACGACCTGTCGCCTCGACGCCCCGAGCGCCCTGAGCAAGGCCAGCTCACGCGTGCGCTGCGCCACGATGATCGAGAACGTGTTGAAGATGATGAACGACCCGACGAAGAGCGCCACGGCCGCGAACACAAGCAGGGCCGTGCGGAAGAATCCGAGACCCTCTTGCAGGATCTGCGACGCCTCGTCGGCGACGGTGGTCGACGTGACGGCCTCGGCTCCCTCGGGCAGCACCGCGGCGACCGAGGCACGCAGCTTCGACGCCGCGACGCCCTCGTCGCCGACCACGCTGATCGCATCGAAGACGCCTCGCTTGCGGAGCACGTCTTGGGCGGTCTCGGTGTCGAACACCGCGAGTGTGGCGCCGCCCAGGTTGTCGGCCTCACCGAAGCCCGCGATGCCCACGATCGAGAATTCCTGCGGCGGCCCCTGGAACAGGATGCGGATGCGATCGCCGATCTCCAACCCTGCGTTGCTGGCCGTGGCGGCATCGATCAGCACCTCGTCCGGCCCGGTCGGCGGCACGCTGTCTCCGCGCAGCGACAAGATCTCATCGGCAAGCTCGTTCCAGTTCGTGCCGATCGTGGGAGGGCCCACCCCGCCGATCACCTCATCGGTCGCCGGATCGACCATCTGGGCGTAGCCCTGCACATCGCCGACCGCGATCGCCACGCCGGGCACGGCCGCCACCTCGTCGAGCACGCTCTCCGCCAACGGCTCACGGTCGTCGCTGCCGCTGCCGCCTCCGGGACCCGCGGCCGTGGAGTCGAAGGCCGAGGCCGAGCGCACGACGACGTCGGACGCACCCGACGTCTGGGCGAAGAGCTCCTCGAACGCCGCGTTCATCGTGTCGGTCAGTACGTAGGTGCCCGAGACGAACCCGATGCCGAGCACGACGGAGACCGCCGTGAGCACCAACCGGAGCTTCTTCGCGAGCAGGCTCTTGAAGGTCGCTCGCCACACGGCGCTACGACTCCAGCGACTTCAGCTGGTCGAGGACGCTCGCGGCGGTCGGCTCCCGCATCTCGTCGACCACGTGCCCATCGGCCAGGAACACGACACGGTCGGCATAGCTCGCGGCGTTCGCGTCATGCGTGACCATGATGGTCGTCTGACCGTATGTCGTGACCGCCTCGCGGAAGAATCCCAGGAGCTCCGCGCCCGAGCGCGAGTCGAGGTTGCCGGTCGGCTCGTCCGCGAACACGATCTCCGGCCGGCTCACGAGCGCACGGGCACCGGCGACGCGCTGCTGCTGGCCGCCCGAGAGCTCGCTGGGTCGATGCGTGAGCCGGTCGCGCAGCCCGATGGTGTCGACCACCTGGTCGTACCAGGCGCCGTCGACGTCGCGCCCTGCGATATCGAGCGGCAGCGTGATGTTCTCGGACGCCGTGAGCGTCGGCACGAGGTTGAAGGCCTGGAAGACGAACCCGACCTTGTCCCGGCGCAGGGCGGTGAGCAGCTTCTCGCTCAGCGTCGTGAGGTCGACGTCACCGATCCAGACGCTGCCCGACGTCGGGCTGTCGAGTCCGGCCAGGCAGTGCAGGAGGGTCGACTTCCCCGAGCCCGATGGCCCCATGATCGCCGTGAACGCCCCCCGCGCGAACTCGATCGAGATGCCTCGCAGGGCTTCGACGGCGGCATCGCCTTCGCCGTACAGCTTGCGCAACTCATCGGCGCGGGCAGCTGCGCCGACTGGCGCGGAGGGCAGAGCGGTATCCATCGCAGAGCCTTTCGCGGTCGGGAACGGTTCGCACTTCACCCTATCGAAGGCGCAGGCAACGACCACCCTGTACTCGTGTGCGTCGTCGGATCCGGTGGGCGCGGCAGGTTTTGAACCTGCGACCTCTCGCGTGTGAGGCGAGCGCTCTCCCGCTGAGCTACGCGCCCGGGTCAGCCACGATAGCAACATGAGCGCCGACCGGGGCCGAGCCCGAACGAAGTGACGGCGGCACGTGCCCGCGTCGTGCCGCCGTCAGCCCGAGCCGGAGCCCGGACACCCATCGAAGACCGGAGTGTTTCACGATGACACGACATCCGCAAGGTCGGTGCAATGCCGCGGGGAGCGCTCAGCCTGGGTCGTTCTCGGCGCGTCGCCGTTCCATCAAGGCGCGAAGCTCGTCGCCCAACTCAGGCATCTCCTCGGTGAGTTCCTGCAGTGCATCGACGTGCAGCGCGAGGGCGCGGACCGGGGTCCGGGCGACCACCGAGGCCATCCGACGGTGCCGCGCGAGCAGCGCGATCTCGCCGACGACATCTCCCACCCCGAGCGTCGCCAAGGGTTCCCCGTCGCGAACCACGTCGACCGTTCCCTCTTCGATGACGAAGAGTTCGTACGGCATGCTTCCCTGCTCGATCAGCGATTCGCCGGGTTCAGCCCGGACCTCCACGACCCACCGAGCCACGTGGGCGAGGTCGTACTCGTCGAGATCCCCGAAGAGCGGCACGGATCGGAGTCGCGCGGCGTCGATCACGTGTGCTCTCCTCGCGGTAGACGTCGACAACGCGTGCCACACCCGCTGTGAGCAGCGGGCTCCACCGGTGGGCGCTAGAGGATTTGAACCTCTGACCTCTTCCGCGTCAAGGAAGCGCTCTCCCCCTGAGCTAAGCGCCCG
>DASSCU010000034.1 GCA_035697485.1 Actinomycetota bacterium | reverse complement strand
TGGTACGCGTACGAACAGGCGGCCGTCTACAACGCCGTCGTCGGCATCACGCGCCGCTTCGAGCTCTACAGGTGGAGTCAACTCGGCCCGACCTCGGCCTCGCCCCAGGCCGCTGCGGCGGTCGCGGCGCACGACGTCCTGCTGGAGTACTTCCCCGGGTCGGCGACCAGGTTGACCGACGCGCTGACGGCGTCGCTGGGCGCGATCCCCGACGGCGCCGCGAAGGATGCGGGCATCGCCTACGGCGAGCAAGCCGCCGCGCGCATCATCCAGCTGCGCGCCGACGACGGACGGTTCGGCGACGTCACGTTCGACGAGCCGGAGGGCCCCGGCGTCTGGCGGCCGACGCCCCCGACGTTCACTCCGTTCTTCGACCCCTGGCTGTCTGAGCTCGAGCCGTTCATCATGAAGTCGCCGAGCCAGTTCCGTCCCGAGCCACCTCCGGGCCTCAAGAGCGACGTCTACACCCGCGAGTACCGCGAGGTGAAGCGGCTCGGCTCGTTGACGTCCAAGGATCGGACGGACGAACAGACGCAGACGGCGCTGTTCTTCTCCGACACCGGCATCGGGCCGCTGCAGGCGGGCCTGCGCGACACGGTGACCCGGCTCGGCCTGGATATCAGCGAGAGCGCGCGGGTCTTCGCCGCCGTCGACCTGAGCATCGCCGATGCCGTCATCGGCGCATGGAACGCGAAGCTGCACTATCACTGGTGGCGACCGATGACGGCGATCCAGATGTCGAACACCGACGGGAACCCGAACACGAAGCGCGACGCGAACTGGCAGCCCTTCCTCGTCAACCCGCCGTATCCCGACTACCCGAGCGGGCTCTGCAACGTGATGGGCGCCGCAACGCGTGCCCTCGCCGGTGTGCTCGGCCTCGGACGAGGCGTGATCGATCTGAAGCTCACGTCGGCCGCGGCCGGCGAGACGCGCCACTACACGTCGAAGACGCAGCTCATGCGCGAAGCGATCGACGCCAGGGTCTGGTCGGGGCTCCACTTCCGCACGGCCGACCGCGTCGCGGCGGAGATGGGGACGCTCGTCGCTCGACGGGCGACGAACAACTACTTCCAGCCGACGTAGCGAGTACCACACCCCCCTCGTGAAGGGGACGCCCTTCACGAGGGGTGTGGTGCCCCTCGATCCCGTTCGGGCTTCGCGGCGGCACTGCTCGCGCGTCTACGCGCGCGTCGGTTCACGCATCCGGTCGCCGTTCCTCGACGCCAACCGACGCCGCAAGCGGCCGAGATCGTCGAGCACCGCTGGGGCGACGACACGAAGCGAAGCGACGTAGAGGACGACGAACAACGTTCCTGCGCCGAGGAGGGCGGCCCACGACGTGGCGGCGCTCCAATCGTCCGGCAGGGCGGCCTGCACGAGGAGCACCAACGAAGCCGCGACGACGCTCGCTGATACGGGCCGGAACACGTCGGCCAGGAACGGTCCTGCGGGTGCGCCGCCGATCGTTCGGCTGACGATCACGTGCGCCGCGAGGAGCATGGCTGCGACCACCACCTGGATGCCCGCAACCGCGTCGACCCCCAGCCGCCCGACCGTCGCGATGAGGCACACGAGGAGCACGAGCCAGATCGCACGGAGGACCGCGTTCAGGCCGGTTCGCCCAACCGACTGGAAGTACGCCTGCAGCAGGTAGCAGGCCGAGCGGAAGACCACGAACACAGCCAACAGACGCGTCACGCTGACCGCCGACTCCCAATCGGGCGAGAGCAGCACGAGCCAGGGAGCCAGGACGATCGTCCCGCCGACGAAGAGCATCACACCGCCCGACGCGACACGGACGCTGATCCGAAACGCAGAGGTCAGGTGCGCATCGTCGGCACGCAATCGGGTCATGGCCGGCCATCCAGCGCCGACGACCACCATCGTGACGACGTAGAACGGGATGATCGCGATCCTGAACCCCAAGGAGTAGAAGCCGAGGGCCGTCGCCCCGAGCAGCCGGGCGACGAGTGCGTAGTCGACGTTGAGCAACACGATGTCGAGGATCGACGCGACCGTCGCCCCACGCGCGTAGGGCCAGAGGCGAGCGACGGTTGAAGGATGCCATCGTGGTCTGATACGAAGCGCCCGGTCTCCGAGCACGAGCATCAAGGTCAGGAGGCAGCGCGTCGCGTCTCCGATCACCAGCGACCAGACACCCACCCCCTCGATCGCCAGCACGATCGTGAGGATCGAGCCCGCGATCAACGGAAGGGTCTCCACGGCGAAACGGCGACGGAACGCGAACTCCCTGTTGAGACGCATCAACGGGATCGCGACGACGCCGCTGAGTGCGATGATCCCCGCGTAGGCCCGGATCAGCGGCGCCGCATCGGGGACCCGGAAGATCTCGCTCACCGCATCGGCTGTGACGAGGAGCCCGATGCCGACTGAGACGCCGACGACGATGCTCACGCCCATCGCGCTCGCCGCCGCCTCCTCGACCTCGTCCTGCTCGAACACGAGGGCGGTCGCGAATCCGACGTCGACCAGCACGATGAACACGGTCGACAGCAGCAACGCGATGGACAGCACGCCGAACTCGTACGGGGACAGCACCGCAGCGAGCACGAGCACCACTCCTGCGAGCAGCCCGCGGCTCACCAACGCGCTGGCTGCGACCCACGGCGCCCCTCGTGCCGCTCGGGCGGCAACATCGTCGATCCGACGAGATGCCGAGCCGTGTTCGATCGCGGTCGCGTCACTCACGCGCGAGAAGGTCATCCAGCGACGCCCTTCACCTCGCGCCCCCGCGCGATCTGTCGCTTCGTTCTCGCGCCGAGCCGACGCGCGTGCCGGATCGCGCCGGTCGCCGTCGCCGCCGCCCTCCCCCCGAGCCCCCAGTTCGATCGCGCGGTCAGCAGTGGCCGCTGTGCGTTCGCGAAGGACAGCTTGTACGGCTCGCCGCCCCGAAGGAGGTCGAACTCCCCGATCCCGCGCTCGCTCGCGCGCTCGATGATCTTGAAGAGCAGCAGCGTGCCCGCGTCCCGCCACCGAGGATCGGGGCGCCGACCAGCTTGATAGAAGGAGATGCGACCCTCGAGCTCGAAGCACACGATGGAGGCGACCGTGGCTCCGTCCGCGACGAGCTCGTGCAACGACACCTCTCCGATCTCCGCTCCCCGCACCGCGGCTGCGGCGAAACGGTCGAACGAGGAGATGAACCGGCTGTCGCCCCATCGAGCGACGTGGAGCTCCCGCAGACGTTCGAGTCCCGACGACGTCTCGGTCGGGTCGACGTGTCGATATCGCACGCCGTCGCGTTCGGCTCGGTGCACCGCCTTGCGGATGTTGGAGCGGAAGTTCTTCGAGCGGGTCGCCAGGTACGCGTCGGTGTCCGCGAGTCGGACCCATGGAGCTGTCGCCTCGACAGCGGACGAGCCCTGCGGGAGTGCGTCGAGGACGAGTGCTCCTTCGACGAGCCCGTGGAGCGTCACGACCCGCGCGTTCGCGCTCGAGAGCCAGCCCCGAACTTCGGTCCTCACGCGATCCTCCCGGCCCGGGCGGGCGAGGAGGTCCAAATGATCGGGACACAGGTGACCCGCGCCGAGCATCGTGACGAACGAGATCCCGGCCACGACCCGTTCCTCGAGCGCGATCCCTCCGACGAGCTCACGATCCTCGACGACGAGGACGAAGCGCGGGCGGTGCAAAGCGGTGTGCTCGAGCCACCAAGCTCGTGAGAACGGCGTCGGGAGTGGGGCGGCCGCGACGAGCTCGTTCCAGGCCGCCCTCCACGGGCCGAGCTCCGGGAGCACCATCATCGACGCGCCGGTACGGACCGAGGCGTCACTCATCGACGTATCCGAGATCTCGGAGATGCTGCGTGATCAGCTCCGCCTCGTCGTCGGTGATGCCAGCCGCCGACACGTCACGGACGAGGACCGGGGGCGACCCGTCGATGCTCGGAGGGATGAGCTCACCGTGGTCGCCGAGGAGCGGCGCGATCGCGCTACCGTCGAGAACGGTGGCAGACGGCGTGCCGCACCACGCCAGCGCCGTCGGTGCGATGTCCGCGAGGTCACGGACGCCGACGTCGACGCGGGCGACACCGTCACCCGCGGCCGCGATGACACCGTCCCGTCGATGGTCACCGGTCGGATACGCGAGTCGCTCGGCCGCACGGCTCGTGTGATCGAAGACCCAGTGATCGTTCGGGATCGCGATCAGGTCTGGCGCGTCTGCAGCGAATCTGCCTCGAAAGACCTCCTCGGATCGCAGCACCTCCCTGACCGGCGATCCCAGTTCGGGGTGCTCGAACGAAAGGAGTGCATCCCGGACCTCCTCCCGCACGCGATCGTATGCGGCAGGATCCACGATGCCCGTCGGTTCTCGTCCCTTGAGGTTGACCGAGACCCCGCCTCCCGTCACCGAGCAGTAGGCGACTGAGCGCGAGACGTCGACCGCGCGGGGGGTCCTGATCCCTGCCCGCAGCCGCCGGCCCAATCGGCTCGACACGAAACGATCGACCGGGCGTGACCGCCGGAGGGCTCGGGCGACGTCGGCCGCGGGATCTCGCGCCGCAGATCCCTGCGCCACGAGGATCGCGTCGAGATCGGCAGCGAGGGTCTTCGGCGCGAACCCGTGATCGGAGACGAGCACCGTGACCGCGTCGCCCGCCACTTCTCGTAGACGGGCCAACTGGGCGTCCAGCGTCCGATACGTTCGCCGAAGCGCCTCGGCCACCTCATCCGAGGATCGTTCGCTGAACGCCGGATGGGACGGGATCAATCGGTCCGCGAACGGATGCTGGAGTCGATCGGTGGCCACGTAGACACAGACCGCGACCCGCCACGTTCCCTCCAGCAGCTTCGTGAACGAGTCCGTCCGCTCGACGATGTACCGTCGCGCCTCCTCGACCAGCGACAACGGCTCGTTCCGGTGACGCGTCCACTCCATGCCGTTGATCGGAAAGGGCGCCTCCCGCTCGAGCACGTCCGCCCACGATGCGGGGAACACGAAGGGCGACCCGGGAGGGATCGCGCCGCCTGCGATGAGCCTCCCGTTCACGGGGAACGGCGGAAACGTGACCGGGATGTTGCCCGCGCGAACCTCGTGTCCGTCGGAGGACAGCGACTCGAGGAACGTCTCGACACCGATCGACGTCGAGAGGATCGGATCCCTCCGCCCCGATTGGGTCGGATGGCGCTCCATGAAGTCGAAGACGCCGTGGCCGCCCGGATCCATGCCGGTGAGGAACGTCGGCCAGGCCGCCCACGAGTGATCGGGCAGAGGGCTCCGGAGAACGCCACGGATGCCCGTCTCGACCATCTCTCGGACGTGCGGAAGATCGCCGCGCTCGATCAGATCGTCCAAGATGTCCCAGTCCGCGCCGTCCCAGCCGACGATGAGGAGGCGATCGGTCATGCTGACGATCGATCCTTCGGGGCCGCACCCTTACGGCGCGGATTCATCCCTCGCCGACCCCTTCCGACCTCGATCCGAATCGGTGGCGCAGGGCCGACAGCTGCATGACACCGACCTTCGCGGCATCCTTGACCAGCGACCGACCCGGGGGCGTCGCAGAGCGACCTCGGTCGATCAGGTGTTGGTTGAAGGCCCGCACGAGCGAGTCCTCGTCGTTGTCGCGCGTGAAGAAGGTCAGCGTCATCGAGACGGACGGCGACGGACCGTTCTCGATCCAATGCGGCTGGAGCGGAGGGATGTACGCGCCGAACCCAGGTTCCGTGCCGAACGTCGCTCGCGTGATCGGCATCACCTCGATCCGGCCGTGCGACCCCGACCAGTACCGCCCGATCTCACGCTCCTTGTCGCCGGGCGTCTCGAACACGCCGACGCTCAGCGTTCGTTCGCCCTGGACCTGCATCGGGATGCTGTGCTCGATGTCGAAGTGAGCCGGGGTGACCGAGTTCGGCGACGAGACGAAGATGAAGCCCGCCGGGCGCCGGATGTCACCCGGGAACCGCTGCGCGAACGGCGCGAGATCCTTCAGACACTCCTGCATGAGGTCGCGGTAGGCGTGGTCCTGCTCAACGTTGAGGAGGGTCATCCACGTTCCACTCGATTCGACGTCGCGGATCAGGTCGCCCGGTCTCGACACGACGCCCCGTGGGGGTCCGCCGCCAGGCACCAGCAGCGGCTTCACCGCCTCGTCACAGACGACCGAGTGTGCCGCGAGACGGTCGGCGAGATCGGCGATCGCCTCGATCTTCAGCAGGGGATGACTGGAGAGCTCGTGACGGAACGTCGTCGCCTCCCGTCGCTCGAACGACGCGGCGAAAGCATGCCCGTCCAGCCGGAGCACGCGTTGCGAAGCTGTCTGCATCTTCCCTCCCTCCTGTCCGTCAGGCCGGTACAGCCTGACGCGACGACCGGACCCCGCCGATCGCGGCGGCCCGAGAGACCTCCTGGTAGAGCCGGGCGATCGTGTCGTGGGTCCTTCCGACGTCGAACAGCTCGCGCGCGCGCCGCGCCGCCGAGCTCCCTTCGACCGCCGCCAGCTCCGGGTCCGTCAGGCGGGCGACGATCGGCGGAACGAGCGCGTCCGGATCCTCGGGGGGAACGACGCACCCGCTCGACTCTCCGATCGACTCCCTCATCCCGTCGACGTCCGTCGCGACGACCGATCGACCCGCGGCCATCGCCTCGAGCACGGCGAGGCTGAGGCCCTCCCATCTCGAGGGCGCGACGACGAGATCCGCGGCGGACAGCCACGGGAACACGTCCTTCTGCGGGCCGGCGAGGAGCACGCTCGGTCCCGCCCGCATCCGAAGCCGGGCGTCGAGGGTGCCTTCCCCGATGAGGACCAGGTGCGCCGACGGGACCCGCTCGATGATCCGAGACCACGCGGCCAGCAACAGGTCTTGCCCCTTCTGCTCGCACATGCGTCCGACACAGACGACGAGTGGCCCGGGGGGGAGACGCAGTTCGGCACGGACGGCCGAACGATGCTCCGCGCTCGGGGCGGCCGAGGCGACGTCCGTGGAGACACCGCTGAGGACGACCTCCATCCCGGCCCTGACGCCGGCCCGCCGGCCCCGCTCGCCTTCGGCCTCGCTGACGCAGATGATCCGTTGGCACATCCGGGCGCCGAGTCGTTCCCAAGACATCGACATCGATCGCAGGGAACCGGTGACGGCTTCGAACGACCAGCCATGCGGCTGGAACAGCGTCGGCACTCCTTGCCCCATCGCTGCGAGTCGCCCGACCAAGCCGGCCTTCGACGAGTGGAGATGGATCAGGTCCGGCCGCGTCGCCCTCATCAGCAGGCGGAGGGAGCGCACCTCTCGGACCACGGACGGCCCGGGATCCCTCCTCGCGTCCCAGACGAGCACGGAGGCCCCGTGCACCCTCCGCACCTGTTCCTGCAGCGATCCCATGGGGGATACGAGGGTCACACGCCACCCGCGGTCGACCTGATCCTCGATCACCCCGCGGACATACGCGGCCACCCCTCCGTGGGTCGACTGGGTGACGTGAAGGACGTGGAACGAGTGTCCACCGAGCGACGTCTCACGGCGGACCTCGCCGTTCGCCGGACGCACAATGGGATCGGATCCCATCCTTCGAACCCTAGTGTCAGTTCGCGGTACGGCTAATCGAGGGGATCGCGTGTATCTGCCTACGCGGAATCACGTACCGGATCCATCCGCAACTCCCGCGACTTCTGCAGGAGTGCGGCGGCCTCGAGCTTCGAATGCACGTCCAGCTTCCTCAGCACGTTCGTCACGTGCGTGTCGACCGTGCGGATGCTGATGTGCAAGGCCGACGCGATGTCCTTGTTGCGGGATCCCTCGGCGGCCAGACGCAGCACGTCGCCTTCCCGATCGGTCAGTCGCCCGAGACGCCGGAACACGTCAGCTCGCGTGAGTCGACGGTGCGCCGCCGCGCGCATCGCCCGTTGGAGCCTCTCGGCGTCGACCTGCGCCTTGCCCTCTGCTGCGTCAGAGATCGCGTCGGCGAGGACCGCCAGGCTCGCCGACGGGGAAACGACGGCCAACGCCCCCGCCTCGACGGCGCTCACGACGTCCTCGTCCTCGTCGGCGATCACGACGAGGCGAGCCTCGGGACACGCCAGTCGCAGGTCGTCGGCGAATCGGATCACCTCCTTCGAGGTGCTCCCGTGGAGGATGGCCACGACCACGGAAGGCCGAAGCCGGGCACACGATCCGACGGCTCCCTCGAAGCCGGACGCCACTGCGAGCGCGCCATCGAAGACCTGCGGCAAGGCGGGAGGAAGGGTCTGCACGAGTGCTTCGGTGTACAGGCGGTCCCCTTCAGGCGCCACGACGGCGACCCGTGCGCTCGTCCTCCGGGTTCGGGGGTTCCCGTGACTGGACATCGTCCTGCTTGCTCGTTCGTCCGTGCTGCTGTCCAGACAGCTATACCCCAATGCGTAGAATCCGAACAGGGGATGGGAAGAGAATTCTCTCCACCAAGGCCTGCGGGTCGCGGTGAGTGCCATGAAGATCCGAACGAGAACCCTCGCGAGAGTGATCCGACCGCTCTCTCGACTGCGGGCGCGCCCTTCGTTCAGCGTGCTCGCGTACCACAGGATCGACGAGCGCCAGGGTGGGATGTCGGTGTCGCCCCGCGCGTTCGTTGCCCACCTCGACTGGCTCGAAGAGCACGGGATCGATGTGGTTCCACTGGAGGCTTTCTCGGTGGGCGGGGAACCGCGACCACGCGTCGCATTGACGTTCGACGATGGGTATCGGTCCGTGGCCGACATCGCGTGGCCGGAGCTTCGCGACCGGGGCCTCCCCGCGACCCTGTACGTGGTATCGCGGGTGCTCCGCGATGGACGTCGGTTCTCGTGGGATGCATCGACCCCTGCGGAAGACGCGGCCCTGATCGGCCGCTCGGCGCTCCTGGATCTGGCAGCGGACGGTCTCTCGATCGGATCACATACTCGGACACACGTGTACCTGCCCTCGGTCGGCCTCGAGCGCGTGAGAGACGAGGTCGTCGGGTCCCGCACGGACCTCGAAGACGAGCTGGGGCAACCCGTCACGAGCTTCTCCTATCCACAGGGCGGGTGGAACCCGTCGATCAGATCGGTCGTCGCCCGAGCGGGCTACGCGACGGCGGTGACGACCGACCGGGGATCGAACGAACCGAGCGACGACCCCCTGGCGCTTGCCCGCCGGCCCGCCGAGGAGGACCCGATCGACTTCCAGATGTCGATGGAGGGGCTCTACGACTTCCTGCGGCCGGTCGACACCCTTCGCGACCACCTCCGACAGCGACGATCACGTCCCCGCGCGTAGCACGGCGCCCGTCCCAGCGGGGAGGAGGATCGTCGAGACAGGTGTGCCCTCCGGCGTGAAGTAGGTTCCCCCCAGCGGGACGTCCTGGGGAGCGGTCGAGGGATTGACGACCGCGACCCCGTCCGTGTAGTCCCGACGCCACGCGCCGCCGACAGCGACGCGCGGTCCGACGGGGTCACCGATCGAGGTCGTCCAATCGGGTGCCCATGGGTCGACCGCGGCGTCGGGTCGGTAGAAGAGCGCTCCGTCCGCGCCCGACCACCCGACCAAGAAGCTGGCTCGCGCATATCGCATCAGACGCGTATTCGAGAGATCACCGTACGTCACCGCGAGGAACGTCTTCCCGGCGCCCTGCACGGCGTCCATCTGGTCGATCATCCGTTCCCAGTCCCATCCCGTGAACGGAGGGCCGTCGCCCGTCCCGTACCGGGCCCAGAACTCCCGCAGAACGCCGGAGGTGAACGGCAGCCAGCTCGAGAGTTGGTCGGGGCCGAGGTCGGCTCCCCCGATGTTCGGCAGGAACTCGAACCCCGCAGCCTGGACCAGCGGTCCGACGCTCGAGAGGAAGCTCTCGGTGGCGTCCGCGTATGACTCCGCCGTCGGGTAGCGCCGCAGCTGTTGCCCGGGGTGGAGGTAGTAGGCAGGCACGCTGATCGCGTTGTCGGCCATCACACCGTCCCAGCCCCCCTGGGAGAGCGCGGAGATCACGCGCCGCGCCCATCGACGCTGATAGCCACGGCGACCGACGTCCATCCACCAGTGACCCTCATACCCGCGCCATTCCACTCGTCGTCCGAGTGTGTCACGGAGGAACCATCGAGGCCGATGCGCTCGTGCCCAGCAGTATCCGACCCCGGTCGGCAGCAGAACGTCGTCGACGCCGTCTCGGCATGCGTAGCTCCTGGTCGACGAGATGTCCTGATAGAGGAGGATGCGGACGCCAGGCTGCGCGGCCCGGATCGATGGGATCAGCGCCTCGTCCCAACGGTTCAGGACGACGACTCCGTACCCTGTCGACGAAACGGAGGCCGCGTGGTCGGTCCCGATCGCCCACAGTCCGACGGTCGAGGACGGCGTCTCCGGATGTACGGAAGAACCCAGGGCGAGCGCGCTCACGAGCGCAACCCCGGCGACCAGCGGGATACGGCGCGGGTGATGAAGAGCCATGCGGGGCCTGACCGTCCTCGACCTCCGAGGGTACCAGTGTCCGCGTTGAGGGCAGATATGGCTAGAGTGAAAGCTTCCGATCTGTCGAACGGTGGAAGCCGGCCTTGACGCCGACGGGTACCGAGAGCGATGACCATGACACCTGACACGGGTCGAGGCATGCAGATCGACCTGCGCCGCGCGCTGCGATGGCGATGGCCCGTGCTCGTCGGCGCCGCCGTCGTCGGACTCCTCGCCGGTTCGTTGGTCTCGGCTCGGAAGGCTCCGGGATACGAGGCGACGGCCGTCACGGCGATCGTGCCGGCACGGACCGGCTCGTTCCCGGGCGCCGACTACGTGAGCCTCGCAGCCCCGAGCTTCATCGCGTACGCAACGAGTCCCGCGAAGATCAGGTACGTCGCGCTGCGGACCGGCATCGACGCCGGCGACCTCCTTTCGTCCGTACAGGTGGACGTCCAAGGAGCGTCCAACACGATCACCGTGACGGCGCGCGCCGGAGATCCCACGGCTGCGACTCGAGCTGCGAACGCGATCGCGTACGAGATGACCAGATTCCGCGAGGGGGTGTTGGAGGCGGTCGTCGTCGCGCCGGCGACAACGCCGAACGTCGCGGACGCTGGTGCCGTGGGCCTCCTCAGGGCCGCGGGGCTGCTCGGCGGCGTCGCGGCGGGCCTCGCACTGGTCTGGATGCTGGAGCGACGACGACCGCATGTCGCGGATGCTGCGGACGTCGCGTTCGCGACCGGTGCTGACGTGCTCGGCGCCCTGCCTCGATCCGCATCGCTCCGAAGCGGCCGCTGGGTCGACGGATCCGACGCGACGGTCGAGGCGGCCGGTCGCCTCCTCGTCGCAGAGCTCCTCGCGCGGCTCCCTCGGGAAGGGGTCGTCCTCGTGACCGCCGCCCGTACGGCCGCCGGCACGTCCACCGTGGCGGGCGTCCTCGCGTCCGCGGTGGGATGGCACGGGAGGAAGGCGGTGCTCCTTCGACCGGTGAGGCGGGGGGCCTCGGATCCGGGCGTCGCCTCGACCTCACCCGTGGACCGGGAAGCTCACGAAGGGACTCCGGCGCTCGTCGACGTGCCCGTGTCGGTGAAGCATCCGGAGGATCGCGTGGAGGACGAGCTCTCGACCCGTGCACTTCGAGAGGCCGCATCGAACGCGCTCGACCGGTTCGACCTCGTCCTGATCGACGCGCCGCCGATGCTCGAGGGCCGATGGCGCCGCGACGCCACCGGACTCGCCGACACCATCGTGCTCGTCGTGTCAGCCGGGGATCTGATCGATCGGGTGAGGATGGCGGCCGTGGTCGCGTCGAGCCTGGCTCCTCGTCGTCTGGTCGCGATCGGGAACCGGATGTCGTGGTGGACGCCGGCCGCGGGCCCCGACGAGCTCCTGGTACAAGGCGAGGAATCTCGAGCTCATCCGCTCTTCGGTGTGGAGGGCGGCGGTTCGGAATCCGCCGGCGATTAGTTCGCTCCGCAGCCCGTCGTCGACCAGGCACCTCTCGATCGCGCGCGCGAGGGCAAGGGGGTTGCGGGCGGGAACGAGCACCGCGTCGTGTCCATCACGGAGGAGCTCCCGGTTCCCTCGGACGTGGGTCGCGACGAGTGGGACCCCGGACGCCAGGGTCTCGAGCGCGACGAGCGGCAGGCCCTCCCACAACGATGAGATCACGACGACGTCTGCCGCCCCGATGATCCGTCTGGCTCCCGGCTGGGCACCCACTCGATGGACCCGTTCGCCCACGTCGAGATCCGAGATCAGTCGGTCCAGCGGCTCTCGCATCGGGCCATCGCCGACGAGCATGAGCCACACCCACGGCAGCGCGGCCAGAGCGCGGATCGCGGTCGCATGGTCCTTCTGCGGCGCGAGGCGACCGACGGCGACGACCAGCGGAGCGTCGACGGGGATCCCGTAGCGGGCTGCCAGTTCCTGCCTGGTCGCGGGCGGCGGCGACGGCGACACGCCGTTCACGATCGTCGTGATCCGATGCACGCCATGGTCCCGCAGCGCTGCTTCGACGCCGGGACCGCAGGCGACGGTCATGAACCCGGACAGCCGAAGGATCCTGCCGCTCTGCTCGTAGTCCTCCTCCTGCACACCGTGCACGCTCACGAGCCCGGGACGCCAGGCGCCCCTGCCCGTCGCGAGGGCGGCCACGAGACCCATCGTCGGTTGGTGACAGTGCAGGGCGTCGGGCGACCATCTCCGGATGATCGACGCAAGCGTGACGGCCGCGAGCGGCAGCTTGCGAACATCGCGTCGCACGGACGGCATCCCGAACCGGACGCCAACGAGTTCCGCCTGGAGCGCACCGGGGGGCGATGCCACGGCGACCTCGTGCCCGGCTTTGGAGGCTTCGGCCGCGAGCGCGATGACGATGCGCTCCGCCCCACCCGTCTCGAGGCCCTGGATCACATGGAGGACGCGCACAGTTCGCGATACACCCCCATCATCGCCCTGCCGCCATCCTCAGGGTCGTGCCGCTCGGCCACCCGCGACGCAGCCGCCGCCCCCAGCCGACGGGACCACTCCGGGTGCCGGATCAGGCTGACGACCGCTGCTGCGAGGGCGTCGACGTCGTCGGGGGGCACGAGGAGCCCGGTCTCTCCTGGCTCTACCATCTCCGGGATCCCGCCGACCCTCGTCGCGACGCTCGGGAGCGCCCAGGACATCGCCTCCAGGAGTGCGATCGGGAAGTTCTCCGCGCGTGATGGCAGCACGAACACGTCGAGGGACCCGAGTCGTGCCGCCGCATCACCGGTATGCCCGTGGAACGTGGCGTCGACGCCACACGAGGAGGCCAGCTTCTGCAGCGCCGGCCGCTCCGCGCCGTCACCGAAGATCTCAAGTCGGGCCGGCTCCTTCACCCGGGAAAGGGCGAGGATCAGCATGTCGACCCCCTTCCACCATTCGAGGTTGGCGACCGTCCCGATCGTGGCGGGCACCCCGAGGGGTCGCGGTGCTCGTCGACGGACCGGGACGCACGACGGCACCACCGCGATGCGGTGGCTCGGCATCCCTCCCTCGACCAAGTAGCGCTTCATCGCACGAGACGGCGTCACGACCAAACCGAGGGTGGCGAGCGCGGCCTCGGCACGCAGGTACACGGACTCGAGCCACCATCGCCGTCGACGTGAGACGCCCGGCCGGATCCAACTCCCGCCGTCTCGCCCGACGGCCGGGGCGATGTCTTCGGGCAGACCGTGCAACGTGTGCACGACCCGCGCACCTCGAGCCCTTCCCAACGTGCGGGCGAACAAGCCCGCCCGGCGATCCTGCGAGTGCACGACGTCCACGTTCCCCATCCGGGGCCACAACCGCGCCGCTCCGACGAGATCACGCTTGTCGCCCACGGGTATCACGTGAGCCGGGACGCCGAGACTCTCGAACCGAGCCGCAAGCGCCCGGGTCGCGACGATGACGTCGACGTCGGCTCCCGCCGCCGCCACGTAGGGCACCAGTCCTTCGAGATGTGCGATCGGCCCTCCCCGAGCCAGCGTCGAGACGTACGTGACCTTCACGACTCGGGTTCCATCCGATGTTCCGACGCGACGTCGAGCACCGTCGCCAGCGAGGCTGCGATCCAGATCGGTGCGAAGAATTGCTCTGACAACGTCAAGGCCCCAACCAGCGCGATCACGAACGACACGCGCACGGCCGAAGCCAGCGGACGTGCATCCGGACGCGAGACGGCGCGTCCGAGCCTGTGCCACTGCATCAACAAGAAGGCGAGGAACGCGACGAGCCCCCCGATCCCGAACTCGGCCGCCACCTCCAGGTACGCGTCGTGCACCACGAACGACGGCGATCCCGCGGGCCGGCCCGAGGCCTCCGCGACCTCCTCCTCGAAATTGCCCGGCCCGACGCCGAGGAACGGGTGCTCCGTCGCCATGACCGCGGCTGCGTGCCAGAGCTCGAAGCGCGACTCGACGTTCTCATCGGCCACCCGCTCTTTGGCTGAGATCGCCGTCGACCACGTCGCTCGATGCGTCGTCGCGAGACCCGTCGCCACCACCGCCACCACCACGACCGAGAGAGCGATCGCCTTCCGCGAGCGGGGTTCCGTCCACGCCAGGAAGACCACACCGACGGCGAGACCGACGAGCGCACCTCGACTCAGCGAGAACACGACGCCCATCGACATCGTGACGAAGCACACGACGGCGAGCGGTCTGAAACGGCGCGAACGATGGATCAACCAGGCCGTCATCGGCAGCGTGGTCGCAAGGAAGTATGCGAGGTCGTTCGAGTCCCCGTGCGTCGGTTCCGCGAGGAGCGAACGCCCCCCGAGCATGTTCGAGATCGCCAGCGTTGCCGCGACCGCAGCGGAGAGGCTCAACACCCACAGCAGCCTGCGTATCAGTCGGGGGTCATCGACGAACTGCGTCGTGATCACGAAGAGCGCCACGAACCCCGCAAGCCTGACCGTCGTCGCGACGGCATCCGAAGGTGAATCGGCTACCAGGGTCGAAGCGCAACCGATCGCCAGGAGGACGAGGAGGATCGCATCTGCGCCGTCGAACCGGAGCGCACGTCCCGTGACGACGAGGTCCAGGATCAGGGTGACGAGGCAGATCGCCCCCGCAACCTTCGTCGGGCTGATCGCGTCCGGAGGAACGGCCTGCTCGAGCGGTTGGACGGCGATGAGTCCGAGGAGCGCCAGGTCGGTGCGGAACGGCCACTTCCGGCTCGTGCGCAGCGCGAGTGGGGACGCCTGACCCCACGCCGTGGCTGCGATCGGAACCCTTCGGTCCCCGGTGTCCATCCCAACCTCAGTACGATCCGCGCCCGCGAAGGACGACGGGGATCGTGCGGACGAGGATAGAGAGGTCGAGCCGAAGGCTCCAGTCGGTCACGTACCGACATTCGAGCTCCACCCGCTCGTCGTAGGAGATGTCGCTCCTCCCGCTCACCGCCCACAGGCCCGTGATCCCCGGAACCGCGCGGAGGATGATCGCCGCGCTGCTCCCGAATCGCTCGAGCTCCTCTTCGACGACGGGTCGGGGTCCGACCAGGCTCATCTCGCCGCGCAGGACGTTCACCAGTTGGGGGAGCTCGTCCGCGCTGAACCTCCTGAGCAAACGGCCGACCCTCGTGATCCTCGGATCGTCGCGGAGCTTGAAGGCGGTATCCCAGAACCTCTTCTGCTCGGGCCGCCGCGCGAGGAGGTCGCGCAGCGTCTCATCGGCATCAACCACCATCGTCCGGAACTTCAGGACCCGCAGTGGTTCCCCGCGCCTCCCAACCCGAGCGTGGGCGAAGAATGCCGGCCCCCGTGAGTCGAGCTTGATCGCGATCACGATCGCGAGGAACAAGGGCGCCATGCAGACGAGCGCGGCGAAGGAGATCACGACGTCGACGCAGCGCTTCCCGACGTTCGCGACCCTGGACGGAGCGGGCGATGCGTGCGATCGAGTGGTGGTTGTTGCGGGCTCGGGATGCCGGCGTCCAACCACAAGGCCGACCGGCCCATCGGTCATCGCATGCGGCATATCGCGATCCCTCGGCGACCTGCCCCTCGATCCCACGTCGCCCACGTTGTCGTGACGTGGAGCGGTGCGGCGGTGCACATCTTGTCAACCCTAGGGTCCGTTTCGCCCGCAGTGAATCCCGAGAATCGCGTGTCTCTGCGCCCTCGGAATCGCGGTCATCCGCGTACGCGGAATCACGTATCGCCCCTACTCGTCCCGGGCGCCGACGAACGCATCGAGCGTTCGTTCGAGGGCGGGCAGCATGCCGTTGACGCGCCGGGCCCGGATGACGAGGTCCCAGAGGGGCTCGAACTTCCTCCAGCCTCCCGCGTAGGCGAGGTGACGTGCCCGCGCCCTCAGCGACTCCTGCCCAGCCGCGCCGTTCCAGATCGCCGACCATCGGTAGAAGTCGCGGTAGGCGCGCCGGTAGCCGGCCTCGAGCTGCTCCGGCGTCATCCGTCGCGGTTCGAAGACCACGTGGCGGGTGTCGTATCGATCCCAGTCGTCCGTCACGATGCGGTGCTCGTCGGCGAGGCGACGATGCAAGGCCGTGCCGGGATACGGCGTCATGATGTGGAACGTCGCCGTCTCGAGGCTGTGGGAGACGCCCCACTCCACCGTGCGCTCGAAGACGTCGGGTCCGTCGTCGTCGAGGCCGAACACGAAGCTGCCGTTCACCATCACGCCGAGGTCGTGGCAACGCCGGATCGCCTCGTCGTAGTCGCGGCCGAGGTTCTGCCGCTTGTCGTGCCGGCGCAGGTTCTCGGGGTTGAGGGTCTCGAAGCCGACGAACACGCTGCGCATGCCGGCGGCCGCGGCGCGTTCGATCAGGTCGCCGCGCAGGATCGCCTGCACCGTGCTCGCCCCCTGGAACAGGCGCCCCATGCCGCCCATGCCCTCGAAGAGCGCGCGCGAGAACCGTTCGTTGCCGAGCAGATGGTCGTCGAGGAAGTACAGGTGCTTGCCGGGCAGCCGGTCGATCTCCGCGAGCGCCTCGTCGACGGTCTGCGTGTAGAAGGAGCGGCCGCCTTCGAAGAACGCGTCCTTGTAGCAGAAATCGCAGTGGTGCGGACAGCCTCGCGACACGACGATGGAGTTCGGACAGAGGTAGCGACGTCGATCGATCAGGTCGCGACGGACCGGCGGGATGCCGGCGAGCGAGCGCATGCTCGCACCGGCTTCGTACCGAGGCTCGGGGCGCCCCGCACGGAAGTCGGCGAGGAACGCCTGCCAGGCGCCTTCACCGGGACCGATGAACACCGTGTCGGCGTGCGCGGCCGCCTCGGCCGGCAGCGACGTGGTGTGGAGCCCACCGACGCAGACGTAGGTGCCCCGTGCGCGGTACAGGTCGGCGATCTCCCATGCGCGTCGCGCCGACGTGATGTACACGGTCATCACGAGCAGATCCGGCGCGTCGTCGAGCGTGAGCGGCGCCTGCACGTGCTCGTCGAGCAGCTCGACCTCGTCGTCGGGATCGAGGGAGCCGGCGAGGCCGGCGAGCCCGAGCGGCGGGAACAGCGCGTACTTGATCGAGCGATAACCGGGCGCGTTCGCCTCGACCAGCGACGGGAGGATCATCTTCACCCGCAGCGGACGCCGTGACCGACGTGCTCGCCGTGCGTCCTCGGTGGCGCGTGGTGCCGGCACGTCGTCCCTCCCCGGTCGAGTGGTGGGACGCAGCATCGGCGGCCGTTCTCGCACGGCACAAGGCTCACGACCGGACCGTCACGCACGTGCCATGGCGGCACCACACAACCGGCCGATCCGTCACACGACCGCGACGTTCAGCGGGCCGGCATCTCCCAGACCGACACGTGTTGACGGCTGTCGTTCGTGAACGGCTCGCGGTTCCAGCCGCCCCAACGCTCGCGCAACGTCATCCCGGCGAGCTGCGCCATCAGGTCGAGCTCGGCGGGCCACACGTACCGGAAGGGAACCGAGAACCGCTCGAACCTGCCGTCGACGAGATCGAGGTGATGCGACGTGAGGGCCTGCGTGGCGACGTCGTACTCGTCGATCCCCCAGGAGTCCTCGCTCCCGCGGAAGACGTGGAAGATCTCGCCCGGCGGAAGGCGCCGGAGGTTCGGCACCATGACCTCGATCACGAAGCTGCCGCCCGGCTCCAGGTGCGCCGCCACGTTGCGGAAGCACGCGACCTGCGCCGCCTGGCTCGTCAGGTTCATGATCGTGTTGAAGACGAGGTAGGCGAGCGTGAACGAACCGTCCACCCTGGTCGTCGAGAAGTCCCCGATCGTCACGCCGATGCGATCGCCACCGGGCTTCGCACGCAGCCGCGCGGCCATGGCCTCCGAGAGCTCGATGCCGTGCACCTCGACCCCCCGCTCCGTGAGCGGCAGGGCGATGCGACCCGTGCCGATGCCGAGCTCGAGGGCACGCCCGTTCCCGGCGATCGCGGCGAGGAGGTCCGAGACCGGGTCGACGACCGCAGGGCCGAACATGTCCGCCGAGGACTCGTCGTACGTCGCGGCGATGCGCTCGTCGAAGTAGCCGTTCCGGTCGTCCACGGCCGTAATCTATCCCGCCGCTCGTGCGGCACGCCCGACGTGTCGACGAGGCCGCGTCTTCGATGTCGGAGGCGGATGCGAGCATGCACCGGTGTCGAACGAGGGCACGATCCTGCACGCCGACGCAGACTCCTTCTACGCGTCCGTGGAGCAGCGGGACGACCCGTCGCTTCGGGGGCGCCCCGTCATCGTCGGCGGGGGCGTCGTGCTCGCGGCCAGCTACGAGGCCAAGGCGCGCGGGGTCCGCACGCCCATGGGCCAGACCCAAGCCCTGCGGCTGTGCCCTCAGGCGATCGTCGTCGCGCCTCGGATGGATGCCTACAGCGCCGCGAGCAAGGCGATGTTCGAGGTGTTCGACGACACGACGCCCTTCGTGGAGGGACTCTCGATCGACGAGGCGTTCCTCGACGTGGGCGGCCTGCGGCGCATCTCGGGCACCCCGACCGAGATCGCGGTGCGCCTGCGCCAGGAGGTCCTCGCGCGGGTCGGGCTCCCCGTCACCGTGGGGGTCGCGCGCACGAAGTTCCTCGCCAAGGTGGCGAGCGGGGTCGCGAAGCCCGACGGCCTGCTCGTCGTGCCCACCGACGGCGAGCTCGAGTTCCTCCACCCGCTCCCGGTCGAGCGTCTCTGGGGCGTCGGGTCCGTCACCTCCCGGAAGCTCCGCGACCGGTCCATCACCACGGTGTCCGAAGTCGCGCAGCTCGGTGAGGCCGCACTGGTGCGGATCCTCGGGCGCGCCGCGGGCCGGCACCTCCATGCCCTCGCCCACAATCGCGACCCCCGCCCGGTCGAGACCGGTCGACGCCGTCGCTCGATCGGCACCCAGCGGGCGCTCGGCCGCCGACCCCGGTCACCCGAGTCGCTCGACGCCGACCTGCTCGCGCTGATCGATCGGCTGACGCGCCGGCTGCGCGCGGCACACCGCGTCTGCCGCACGGTCACCCTGCGCCTGCGGTTCGACGATCTCACCCGGGCGACGCGCTCGCACACGATGCCCGAAGCCACGGCCGACACCGAGACGATCCTCTCGGTCGGGAGGGCCCTGCTCGCGGCGGCCATGCCGACGATCCGGGAACGGGGCATCACGCTGATCGGGGTGAGCTTCACCCAGCTCCACGACGATGGAGCGATCCAGCTCGCCCTGCCGTTCGACCGCTCGGCGGGACCGGCGATGGACGCCACGCTCGACGACGTGCGCGACAAGTTCGGATCGAAGGCCATCACGAGGGGTGTGCTGCTCGGTCGCCGCGAAGGCATGCGGGTCCCGCTCCTTCCGGATTGAGAGGAGCGCTGCCGGCCCGTGCGGCCTCGCGGTGCTGTCAGGCGGCGAGCAGGGCGTCCATCTGGCCGACCGCCTGCTTCAGGCCCTCTTCCATGCCCATCTCGTCCAGCTGTTCCATCTGCTCTCGGGAGTCGAAGACCGAGCGCAACTCCATACGGGTGCCCCCGTCGTGCTCGGTGAGCTGCATCCGGACCGCGGTGGTCGGCAGATCGGGGTTCGGGGCTCCGTTCTGGTCGGCGAAGCCGTCGGTGAACTCGAGCGACTTCGGCGGGTCGGCCGACGTCACCTGCCACCAGCCTCCGTACCGCTCGCCGTCCGGGCCGGTCATGAAGTAGGCGACGCCGCCGCCCGGGGTCAGATCGTGCCGCTCGAAGGTCGCCGGGTGGGTGGGTGGCCCCCACCAGCGTTCCAGCTGGCGGGGATCGGCCCACAGCTCCCACACCCGCTCGGCCGAGGCGTCGAAGTCCGCGATCAAGGTGAGGGTGAGGGTGTCGAAGTCCTTGTCGACGCTGGTGACGGTCATCTGTCTCCTCCTCCTGTCGTTGGGTCGTCCGGGTCGGGGATCTCCTCGAGCAGGGAGGACATCCGATCCACCCGCCCGCGCCACGCCGCCTCGAGTTGGTCGAGGGCGTGCCGCGCCCGGCGCACTGCGTCGTGGTCGCTGCGCACGATCTGCTCCCGCCCGCGGCGCTCCTTGGTGACCAGGCCGGCCCGCTCCAGCACCGCGACATGCTTCTGAACCGCGGCGAAGCTCATCGGGTAGGCCTCGGCCAGCCGCGACACCGAGGGCTCGCCCCCGACGGAGCGGCGAAGGATGTCGCGGCGGGTCGCGTCGGCCAGTGCGTGGAACAGGTCGTCCACCGCCTCGTCGGTC
>DASSCU010000033.1 GCA_035697485.1 Actinomycetota bacterium | reverse complement strand
CGTCGGGATGATCGCCGATCGGGATCCGGTCCATGCGCACTTCATGGACCGGCGTCGCCCCGGCGGCCAACCCGGATCCGCCATCCTTCCTCCGGATGCCCCTCGTCTGCCTGCCCCGCGTAGAATCCTTGACACGGGGCGACCGCACCCCGCGATGGGTCGGCAGACCCGGAAGGAGAGACGAGTCGATGAGCACGACGCTCACCCGCCTCACCGAGCCGATGGTTCGCGAGCACGGCGAGCTGCGCGTGGCCAACTGGGACGAGGCCCTCGACCGGGCCGCCGAGGGGCTCCGCCGCGCCGCCGACCGCAACCCCGGCTGGGGCACGGGGGTGTTCAGCTGCTCGAAGGCCACGAACGAGATGAACTTCGTCGCCGGGAAGTTCAGCCGTCAGGTCCTCGGCAGCAACAACATCGACAGCTGTAACCGCACCTGACACGCGCCCTCGGTGGTCGGTCTGGCCACCGTCTTCGGTGCCGGTGGCGGTACCAGCTCATATGAGGAGGTCGAGCACACCGACCTCATCCTGCTGTGGGGCTCGAACGCTCGAGCCGCGCACCCTATCTTCTTCCACCACGTCCTGAAGGCGGTCAACCGCGGGGCGAAGCTGATCGTGGTCGATCCCCGGCGCACGGAATCGGCGGAGTGGGGCGACCTGTGGCTCGGCATCGACGTCGGCACCGACATCGCGCTGTCGAACACGATGGCGCGCGAGATCGTCGTGAACGACCTCCAGCACCACGCGTTCGTTGAGGGGGCCACGCTCGGGTTCGCCGAGTACGTCGACTCGATCATGGACTGGACGCTCGAGCGAGGTGAGGCCGTGACCGGGGTGCCGGCCGACGTGATCCGCGAGGTAGCGCATGCCTACGCGAAGGCCGACCGGGCGACGATCTGCTGGACGCTCGGCATCACCGAACACCACAACGCCGTCGACAACGTGCTCTCGCTGATCAATCTGTCGCTCCTCACCGGCCACGTCGGCACGTACGGCAGCGGCGTGAATCCGCTGCGCGGCCAGAACAACGTGCAGGGTGGCGGTGACATGGGCGCGATCCCGAACAAGCTGGCCGGCTTCCAGGACATCGAGAAGGACGCGGCCGCCCGGGCGAAGTTCGAGGCGGCCTGGGGCACGCCGATCATCCCGAAGTACGGCTGGCACCTCACCAACATGTTCCAGGCGATGGAACGCGGCGAGCTCACCGCGGTGTACTGCATCGGCGAGAACCCGGCGTCGAGCGAGGCCGACAAGGAGCACGCCGTCGAGCTGCTGCAAGGCCTCGATACGCTGATCGTGCAGGACATCTTCATGACGAAGACCGCGGAGCTCGCCGACGTCGTGTTCCCCGCGTCCAACAGCGCGTTCGAGTCCGACGGCACGGTGACGAATTCCGAGCGCAGGGTGCAGCGGGTGCGGGCGGCCCTGCAGCCGCCGGGCGAAGCCAAGGACGACATCTGGATCATCAACCAGCTCGCGAACCGCATGGGGGCCGGCTGGGGCGATGTCTCACCGCGTGAGGCGTGGGACGAGTTGCGCACCCTCAGCCCGATGCACGCGGGCATGAGCTGGGAGCGCCTCGACGAGCTCGGCGGCATCCAGTGGCCGTGCCCCGACGAGGAGCATCCCGGCACGACGTTCCTGCACGCCCGCCTGTGGGAGTTCGACGACCCCGAGGCGCAGGGCGCGAAGGCGCCGTTCTCGATCGTGATCGACGACCCGCCGGTCGACGAGCTCACGGAAGAGTTCCCGTTGCGCCTCACGACCGGTCGCCGACTCGACTCCTTCAACACCGGGGTGCAGACGGGCGCGTTCACGTCACCGCTGCGCCGTGGGGAGACGATCGACGTCTCGCCCGAGGACGCCGAGCGGCTCGCCCTCGCCGAGGAGGAATGCGTCGTCGTCTCGAGCCGCCGGGGGTCGGTCGAGGTGCCGGTCCACGTCGACGAGGCGCTCCGCCCCGGGCTCGTCTTCATGACGTTCCACTTCCCCGACCAGGTCGACACGAACGTGCTCACGATCGAGGCGACCGACCCGAAGTCGGGGACCGCCGAGTTCAAGGCTGCCGCGGTGCGCATCGACAAGTTGCCGGAGTCGCAGCCCGCCGGTTCGGTGTCCGGCGGAGGCGGGGAGTAGCATCCCGACCGTGACCGCCATCCGCCCGCCAGCGTCGCCCTCGGAGGCGTCGTGGACCTGAAGCTGATGCAGGCCGGCCCGTCGGCCGCCGAGCGCGCCGCCGTGGACGAGCTGCTCGGTCCGCCGACGAGCGCCTGGGACGGTGCGCTCGAACGCTCGGAATTCGACCACCGTGTGGCCCGAGGGGGAGCCGACGCGCGCGGAGACCGCGACCTGCTGCTGCCCGCGCTGCACGCCCTGCAGGGCGCGGCCGGCTGGATCAGCCCCGGCGGTATGAACTACGTCTGCGAGCGCCTCACGGTGCCCCCGGCCGAGGCGTACGGGGTCGCGACGTTCTACGCGATGTTCAGCGTCGAGGAACGGCCACCCACCGTCGTCCACGTCTGCGACGACCTGGCCTGCCGCCGGGCGGGTGCCGAGACGGTGATCGATCGCCTGCGCTCCGACGACGCAACCGTCGTGGCGAGCCCCTGTCTCGGGCTCTGTGAACGGGCACCTGCGTTGCTGCTGCAGCGCGCCGGCGACCAGGTGGACTCGGCCCTCGCCCCGGTGACCGACGATGCCCTCGAGGGGTTGATCCGCGACGGTGTCTGGGGCGACGCGGACGCCGGGCCCGAGAGCGCGCCGCAGGCGTGGGAGGCCGCATCGCGAGAGGGCCTCCGTCTGCTGCGGCGCATCGGCGCCGTGGACCCCTCCTCGATCGATGACTACCGGGCGCACGGGGGCTACGAGGCGCTGCGCCTGGCTCTCGAGCACGGCCCCGAGTGGACCCTCCGCGAGGTGACCGACTCCAAGCTGATGGGCCGCGGCGGCGCGGCGTTCCCCACGGGCGTGAAATGGAAGGCGGTCGCCGAGCAGCCGGTCCGCCCGCACTACTTCGTGTGCAATGCCGACGAGAGCGAGCCCGGCACGTTCAAGGACCGCGTCGTGATGGAGCAGGATCCGTTCGCGGTGATCGAGGCCCTCACGATCGCCGGCATCACCACCGGGTGCGAGCGAGGCTACGTGTACATCCGCGGGGAGTACCCGCTCGCGACCGAGCGCCTCGTGCACGCGATCGAGGAAGCGCGCCGGCACGGCTTCCTCGGCGACGACGTGTTCGGGCACGGCGCCGCGTTCGACGTCGAGCTCCGCCGGGGTGCCGGCGCGTACATCTGCGGCGAGGAGACGGCGCTGTTCAACTCGCTCGAAGGCAAACGCGGGGAGCCCCGGAACAAGCCACCGTTCCCGGTGCAGCGCGGGTTGTTCGGCAAGCCCACCGGCATCAACAACGTCGAGACGCTGATCAACGTGCTCGAGCTGCTGCGGATCGGCGGCCGGGCGTACGCCGGCATCGGCACGGAAGGCTCCACGGGTCCGCGGCTCTTCTGCCTGTCCGGCGACGTGGCGGCGCCCGGCGTCTACGAGCACCCGCACGGGGTCACGCTGCGGGAGGTGATCGACGCCTCGGGCGGCGTGCGTGACGGGCGGGCGCCGAAGGCCGTGCTGCTGGGCGGCGCCGCCGGCGGGTTCGTCGGCCCCGATCGGCTCGACGTGCGGCTCACGTTCGAGGATGCCCGCGAGGGTGGTTACACGCTCGGATCCGGGGTCGTGATGGTGTTCGGCGACTCCGCCGACCTCTCCGACACGTGCCTTCGCATCGCGCGGTTCTTCCGGGACGAGTCCTGCGGGCAGTGTGTGCCGTGCCGGGTCGGCACCGTCCGCCAGGAGGAGGCGCTGCACCGGCTCGTGCAGGGCAGGACGCTGGGCTCGCGCGCCGACGAGCTCGCGCTGCTCGAGGACGTCGCCCGGGTGATGCGCGACGCGTCGATCTGCGGGCTCGGCCAGACGGCGGCCAACGCCGTGCAGTCGGCGATCGCGTCGCTCGGGGTGTTCGGCGGCGGCGAAGCGGACGCGCTCGAGGGAGAGGCCGTGCCGACCCGCACCGAGGCGCAGGAGTCCTGATGGCCGTCCGACCCCTCGGCGCCGTGCCGCTCGAGCCCCCCCGCCGTCTGCTCACGGTCACGGTCGACGGCGCCGAGACCCGGGTGCCCGAGGGCGCCACGATCCTCGACGCCTGCCGGGCGAACGCGGTCGATACGCCCACGCTCTGTTACGCCGACAACCTCACGCCAGTCAACGCGTGCCGCGTATGCGTGGTCGAGGTGGAGGGCTCGCGCACACTCGTGCCCGCGTGCAGCCGGACGGCCGAGGACGGCATGGTCGTGTCGACCGACACCGACCGGGTCCGGCACTCCCGCACCCTCGTGATGGAATTCCTCGCGTCGAGCGTCGAGATGGACCTCACGAATGCCGACGTGCACCGCTGGATGGCGGAGTACGAGGTGCATCCCGAGCGGTTCGGGGCGCAGATGCCCGAGCTGCCGGCCGACGAGCGCGACCGGCGTGACCCCGGCCATCACCACGAACCCCTCGACCCGACCGTGGCCGAGGGCGTCGCCCAGCCCGTGAAGATCGACAATGAGCTGTACGTGCGCGACTACTCCCGCTGCATCCTCTGTTACAAGTGCGTCGAGGCCTGCGGCGTCGACGCCCAGAACACGTTCGCGATCGCCGTCGCGGGCCGCGGCTTCGACGCCCGGATCTCGACCGAGTACGCGGTCCCGCTCGACGAGTCCGCGTGCGTGTACTGCGGCAACTGCATCGGGGTCTGTCCGACCGGCGCGCTGATGTTCCGCAGCGAACACGAGATGCGCGAGGACGGCTCGTGGGACGAACAGCAGCAGACCGTGACGAACACGATCTGCCCGTACTGTGGCGTCGGGTGCGAGCTCGAGCTGCACGTGCAGGACAACGAGATCGTGAAGGTCACCAGCCCCTGGGACCATTCGGTCACCAACGGGCACCTGTGCATCAAGGGGCGGTTCGGGTTCGCCTACGTGCAGTCGCGGCGGGAAGACGATCCGACCCGCCGGCGCGCGGGTGCTCGGGACCGGCGGGGGTCGAGCGAGTCTGCGTCGGACTAGCGACCTCGTCAGCGGCATCGTGCTGGCCGGCGGACGCTCGACCCGGTTCGGCGGTGCCGACAAGCTCGCGGCAGATGTGGATGGCACACCGCTCCTGCACCACGCGGTGATCGGGCTCGCGAGGGTCACGGACGACCTCGTGATCGTGATCGGACCCGAGGCGGCGGAGCCTTCGATGCCTTCGGACGTCCGGGTCCGGTTCACGAGAGACGCGGTGGCGGACGAGGGCCCGCTCGCCGGGGCGCTCGCGGGGCTCGAGGCGGCCGGCCGGGAGCTCGCCGTCCTCGTCGGCGGCGACATGCCCGAGCTCTCGGTCGAGGTCCTGCGCGACCTGGTCCGCGTCGCCGGGGCCGGTGCCGTCGACGCCGTGGCGCTCGAGGACGGTGGACGGTTCCGCCCCCTCCCGGTCGTGGTGCGGACACTCCCGGCCGCGGTCACGGCCCGATCGCTGCTGGAGCGCGGGGAACGGTCCCTGCGGGCCTGGCTCGAGGCGCTGGACGTGCGGACGATCGGCGAGGCGACCTGGACCCGCCTCGACCCGGGCCGGCGGACGCTTCGCGACGTGGACGCCCCGTCGGATCTCCACGCGACGTAGGCTGCTGCCATGACGCACGTCGAGCCGATACGGGTCGGCGACGTCGAGATCGCCGTGGCCTGCTACGGGTTCGCCCCGCTCGATCTCGCCGACGAGTGCCCGGGCCACGACGTGGACTGGCCGGCCGAGCGCGAGCGGCACCCGTGGGCCTTCGTCGACGAGGGCTCCTGGCCATGGCACGTGCACGCGTTCGTCGCGAGCGGCCGCTGGGGAACGGCGGTGATCGACACGGGCGTCGGCGCGTACCCGCCGTATCGGCCCTGGGCGCCGGGGACGGGAAGCTCGGCCGACGAGGCGTTCGCGGGCGTCGAGCTCGCGCCGGGCGACGTGGGCCTCGTGGTGCTCTCGCATCTGCACGCGGACCACGCGGGAGGCGCGTGGGCGGGGGAGAGGCCGCGGTTCCCGAACGCCCGCTACGTGCTCCACGAGGCCGACCTCTCGTTCTTCGCAGACGGGCACGAGGCATACGCGGCGGTGAACGAGATGCAGCAACTGCGCACGCTGGGCCTGCTCGACCTCGATCCGCGCGACCGGGAGCTCGTCCCCGGCATCCGGGTCGTCCACACTCCAGGCCACACGCCGGGCCATCGCAGCATCGTCGTCGGGACCGACGCCGGCGACCACGTGCTCCTCGCGGGCGATCTGCTCCACATCCCGGTGCAAGCGGCACATCCCGAGTGGGCGTCGAGCCATGACGAAGATCCCGAGGCGGGCGCTGCCTCACGCCGGGGTCAGCTCGAACGGGCCGCCGAGGGGTCATGGATCGTGGGTGTTCCCCACTTCGCGCAGCCGTTCGGTCGCATGGGTGACGATGGATGGCGGTCCGTCGGGCCCTCCGCCGAAGGGGCCGACGCCCTCTGACCGGCGGCAGCCGGCTGGGGTAGTCTCGCCGATGAAGAGCGGGGACGTGCGCCGCGGCGCAGGCCCCGAGGCGCGCTCGCCTCCGCGCATCAG
Organism: Actinomycetota bacterium; assembly: GCA_035697485.1. Classification (NCBI taxonomy): domain Bacteria; kingdom Bacillati; phylum Actinomycetota; species Actinomycetota bacterium. The sequence goes on along the minus strand of DASSCU010000033.1, from coordinate 107,518 downwards.
ACGATTCCGACGCAACGGGCCTTCGAGCTGGAGGGGAGTCCTCATGGCGAAGCGACGTGTCCTCATCATGGGAGCTGCGGGTCGCGACTTCCACAACTTCAACACCGTGTACCGCGATGACGCGCAGACCGAGGTCGTGGCGTTCACAGCGACCCAGATCCCGTTCATCAACGACCGTCGGTACCCGGCCGAGATCGCGGGGCGGCACTACCCCGACGGCATCCAGATCTACGACGAGTCGGAGCTCGTGCGGTTGATCGGCGACCTCGACGTCGGCGACGTGGTGTTCAGCTATTCCGACGTCTCGCACGAGACCGTGATGCACAAGGCGAGCGAGGTGCTCGCAGCCGGGGCGAACTTCGTGCTCCTCGGGCCCGACGCGACGATGCTGCGCGCGACGATCCCGACCGTGGCCGTGACGGCCGTACGGACCGGCGTGGGCAAGAGCCAGACGACCAGGGCGATCGCCGGAGCGCTGAAGGGGGCGGGCAAGACCGTCGTCGCGGTGCGGCACCCGATGCCCTACGGTGACCTCGCCGCGCAGCGCGTGCAGCGGTTCGCGGCGCTCGAGGACCTCGACCGGTACGGCACGACGATCGAGGAGCGCGAGGAGTACGAGCCGCACATCATGAGCGGCACCGTGATCTACGCCGGTGTGGACTACGGCGCGATCCTCGAGCAGGCGCAGGCCGAGGCCGACGTGCTGCTGTGGGACGGCGGAAACAACGACCTGCCCTTCTATTCACCCGACGTCTGGATCACGCTCGTCGACCCGCTGCGCGCGGGCCACGAACTCAGGTATCACCCCGGAGAGGCGAACCTACGAGCGGCCGACGTGATCGTCGTGAACAAGATGGACTCCGCGACGGCCGAGCAGGTCGCGATGATCGACGCGACGATCGCCGAGGTGAACCCCTCGGCCACGGTCGTCAAGGCGAACTCGGACGTCACGGTCGACGACCCAGGGGCGATCCGCGGCGCGCGCGTGCTCGTCGTCGAGGACGGTCCGACCCTTACGCACGGCTCGATGAAGATCGGCGCCGGCGTGGTCGCTGCCGAGCGCAACGGTGCCGCCGTGATCGTCGACCCTCGGCCGTGGGCGCTGGGCACGATCGCGGACACGTTCGAGAAGTACGACGTCGGCGCCGTGCTGCCGGCCATGGGCTACAGCGACGGCCAGCTCGCCGAGATGGAGAAGATCATCGAGGCCGCGGACGTCGACCTCGTCGTGATCGGCACCCCGATCGACCTGCGGCGGGTGATCGACATCCGCAAGCCCGCCGTGCGCGTGCGCTACGACCTGGACGTCCTCCCGGAGTCCCCCCAGTTGCTCGACGTGCTCAAGCCCGTCCTGGGCTGAGCCGACTCGGAAACGCGGGGCGCGACCAAGCCGTCGCGTCCGTGCGAGCGGCGGGTGCAACGGCCCGCGACGGTGGAAGGGGTGCGCATGGAACGGGTCGTGGTCGCCTTGGGCGGCAATGCGCTGCTTCGTCGCGGTGCCGACGACACGTTCGAGGAGATGTACCGGGCCTGCCGCCGGGCCGCCGAGCGCATCGCCGACATCGCGGCCGACGGGTGGCAGGTGGTCCTCACCCACGGCAACGGACCACAGGTGGGCAGGATCCTACTGCAGCAGGAGGCCGCCGCGGAGTCGGTGCATCCGATGCCGCTCGACGTGTGCGGGGCTGAGAGCCAGGGACAGATCGGCTATCTGCTCCAGGTGACGATCGGTGACGTCTTCTTCGAACGCGGCATGGAACGCCCCGTCGCCACCGTGCTGACCCTCACGAGGGTGCCTCCCGACGACCCGGCGTTCGCCAACCCGACGAAGTACGTCGGCCCTTACTACGAGGAGCATGAGGCGCGCCGTCTCGAAGAAGAGCGCGGCTACACGATGAAGGCCGACCCGCACGGTGGGTGGCGCCGCGTCGTGCCGAGCCCGAAGCCCTACTCGATCGTCGAGACCCCCGTGATCGCCCGGATGGTCGCCGACGACGTGATCGTGATCGCGAGCGGCGGCGGGGGCGTGCCCGTGATCGAGGAAGGCCCCCGGTTGATCGGCAAGGAGGGTGTCGTCGACAAGGACCTCGCGGCCGCGATCCTCGCGAAGGAGGTCGGCGCGAGCACCCTCCTGATCCTCACCGACGTGAAGAAGGTGCAACGGGGGTACGGCTCGTTCTACCCCGAGGACATCGACCGCATGACGGTCGGCGAGGCCCAGACGCTGCTCAAGAAGGGTGAGTTCGGTGCGGGGTCCATGTGGCCGAAGATCGAGGCGGCGATCGGCTTCGTGCGCGGCGGGGGAGCGATGGCCGTGATCGCCGACCTGGAGGACGCGACCGACGCGCTGCGGGGCGAGGCGGGGACCGTGATCGTGCCGAGGTCCGACGGGAACGGTGCCTAGAGCCCTCGCCGCTCGCGGCGACCCGGGTTGCGGAACTGCTGCGCGATCACGAAGAGGGCGAAGAGACCCACGGCACCTGCCAGCAGCACCAGCAGGCCCACGAAGACCGCCTCGAGCCATCCCTTGATCTCGGGGAACAGCCCTCCGATCAGCGCCGCATCGATCATGCCGACATCCTATCGAAGCCCCGGGAACCGGCCGGGAGTGCCCTACCCGGCCCGCGGTATCAAGGTCCCGGCACGCGGTTCCGATGCTGCATGAGGCATCGATCTCACGCACGTAGAGGGTGGAGACGGACGAATGGCGGACAGGCGGTCGGTCGACAAGGGGCTCGGCTTCGTGAAGGACGTGACCGATGAGCGGGCACCGGGGGCCGAGGGCCCCGAGGGCTCCTCGCAGGAGGACGGCGCCTACGAGGACAGCTGGTACCAGGTGCTGAAGGCGCAGGCCGACGGGGCCGAGGAGGCCTGATCCCGGCCGTCGTAGGCTGTCGCCCGTGCGGATCGGACTCCTCACCGGCGGAGGCGACTGCCCGGGCCTGAACGCGGCGATCCGGGCCGTCGTGCGCCACGCGCTCGACGAGATCGGCGCCACCGTCTACGGCTTCCGCGACGGGTGGCGCGGGGTGATGGAGGGCACCGCCGATGAGCTCACCCGCGACGAGGTCCGCGGCATCCTGCCTCGAGGCGGCACGATCCTCGGCACGTCGGGGATGCAGCCGTTCCGGACCCCCGACGGCATCGACCGGGTGCGCGAGACGACCGAGGTGCATCGGCTCGACGGGTACATCGCGATCGGCGGCGAGGGCACGATGAGCGCGTGCGCCGCGATGCCCGACGTCCCGGTGGTCGGGGTGCCGAAGACGATCGACAACGACATCGGCGGCACCGACCACAGCATCGGGTTCCAGACCGCCGTGCAGATCGCGACCGACCTGATCGACCGGCTCTACAGCACGGCCGAGAGCCACCAACGCGTGATGGTCTGCGAGGTCATGGGGCGCAGTGCGGGATGGATCGGGCTCGAGGCGGGCCTCGCCGGGGCGGCCGACGTGATCCTGCTGCCCGAGCACCCGTTCGACATCGAGCTCGTCGCCCGCCGGGTGAAGCAGCGCATGCTCGAGGATCGTCGGTTCTCGATCGTCGTGGTGTCCGAGGGGGCCTCGCCGGTCCCTGGCACGATGGACGTGCCCGACTACGCGCTCGATGAGAACGGATGGCCGCGGCTCGGAGGCATCGGGAGCCTCGTGGCCCGGGAGCTGGGGATGCGCAACAGCGTGGAATCGCGCATCACCGTGCTCGGACACGTGCAGCGTGGCGGATCGCCCGTGGCCTACGACCGGGTGCTCGCGACCCGCCTCGGGATCGCGGCCATCGAGGAAGCTGCGCACGGCGGGTGGGGCAACATGGTCGGCATGCTCGGGCGGAAGATCGTGACCACCTCCGTGGCCGAGGTGGGCGCCGCACCTCGCACGGTGCCCGACGAACTCTGGGACCTGCCGCAGGTGCGCTGCGATTGAGGGCCGGCTCCCACGCGGGGCAGGCCGGCTCTCGTAGGCTTCCGCCATGCGCATCGGCATCCTGACCGGCGGCGGCGACGTGCCGGGCCTCAATGCCGCGATCAAGGCGGTGGTCAACCGGGCCGCGTCGGAGGGGCACGAGGTCGTCGGCATCAGGCGCGGATGGGGCGGCCTGCTCGACACCGAGCCGGACGACCTCGAGAGCATCGCGGCCAACTCGCTGGCGCTCGACCCCGGTGTGGTGCGGACGATCGACCGCTCGGGGGGGACATTCCTGCATACCTCGCGTACGAACCCGGCCAAGGTAAAGGCGGCGGACGAGCCGGCGTTCCTGGCATCGGGACGCGTCGACGAGGGTCCCCGCGACCACACGGACCACGTGCTCCGCGTGATCGAACGACTCGGCCTGGACTCGCTGATCCCGATCGGCGGCGACGACACCCTCTCGTTCGCCCTGCGCCTGCATCAGGAAGGCGTGCCGGTGATCGCGATCCCGAAGACGATGGACAACGACGTGCACGGCACCGACTACTGCATCGGCTTCTCGACCGCCGTGACCCGCACGGTGATATTCGTGCACCAGCTGCGCACGAGCGCGGGCTCGCACGAGCGCCTGGCTGTGGTCGAGGTGTTCGGTCGCTACAGCGGCGAGACCTCGCTCGTGTCGGCGTACCTATCGGGGGTGGAGCGAGCGATCATCTCCGAAGTGCCGTTCGACATCGATCGGCTGGCCGAGCAGCTGAAGCGCGACAAGGCCGCGAACCCGAGCAACTACGCGATGATGACGATCTCCGAGGGCGCCACGTTCGCCGGCGGCGAGATGGTGCAGGCCGGCGTCGAGGACGCCTACGGGCACCGCAAGCTGGGAGGCATCGGGCAGCGGACGAGCGAGCTACTCAAGGAACGCACCGGCTCCGACATGATCTACCAGCAGGTCGGCTACCTGATGCGGTCGGGCTCGCCCGATTCGCTCGATCTGATGGTCGCGATCAACTACGCGGTGATGGCGGCCGACCTCGCGATCGAAGGGGTGCACGGCCGCCTCGTCGCGCTGCGAAACGGGAACTACGTCAACGTGCCGCTCTCGGTGCTGGGACAGGGCGTGAAGCGGGTCGACGTCGACGCGCTCTACGACCTCGAAGCGTACCGACCGAAGATCCGCCACGTCGACGGCAAGCCGATGTTCCTGTACTGAGGCGCCGACGCGTGCGCCGGGTCGTGCACGCTCGCATCGCTAGACTGCGGCCCATGAGCCGGTTCCGGGTGGATCTGCGTTCGGACACCGTCACCGCCCCGTCGCCAGAGATGCGCCGGGCGATGGCTGAGGCCGAGGTCGGCGACGCCTGGTACGGAGACGACCCGACCGTGAACCGGTTGCAGGAGCTCGCGGCCGAGTGCCTCGGCACGGAGGCCGCCCTCTACGTGCCCACCGGCACGATGGCGAACCAGATCGCGCTGGCCCTTCACACGAACCCAGGTCATCTCGCGGCGTGTTCGGAGTGGTCACACGTCGCGACGACCGAGGTGATGACCTCGGCGACCCTGTCGGGCATCGCGTTCCGGACCGCCGACCCCGGGCCACGGGGCTGGATCGACGCTGAGATCGCCGCAGCCCTGCTCGAACCCGACTCCTACTACGACGTCGAGGTCGTCGATGTCGTCTCCGTCGAGAACACCGTCGGCGGAGCCGGCGGCCGCGTGATGCCCGCCGAGGAGCTGCGCGCGGTGCGCAAGGTCGCCGAGGCGGCCGGGGTGGGGGTCCATCTCGACGGTGCCAGGCTCTTCAATGCCGCCGCGGCCGCCGGGGTGGACGCCGTGGAGTTCGCGCGCGAAGCCGACACGGTGATGTTCTGCGTGTCCAAGGGGCTCGGTGCACCGATCGGGTCGCTGCTGTGCGGCCCCGCCGAACTGATGCCCGAGGCCCGACGCCTCTGGATCCTGTTCGGCGGCGCGTGGCGCCAGGCCGGCATCACCGCGGCGGCGGGCATCGTCGCGCTCGAACGAGGTCCCGGGCGTCTCCACGAGGACCACGAGCGCGCCCGCCGCCTCGCCGAGGGGGTCGCCGAGCGCCTCCCCGGCTCGATCGATCTCGGACAGGTTGAAACGAACATGGTCTTCGTCGACACGGAAGCGGTGGGGCTCGGCGTGCTCGAGACGCTCGAGCGGCTCGAGGCCCTCGGCGTGGGGGCGACGCACACCGGGAGTCACGTGCGCATGGTGACCCACGTCGACGTGAGCGACGACGGCGTCGACGTCGCGCTCGAGGCATGGGCATCCGTCGCGGAGGCCGCGTCCCCCGGGCGCCGCGAGGGTGCGAAGGAGGAATGATGGGCCTGTTCACGAAGAACTATCCGCCCGAGATCGCCCCCCGCATCCCGCCGGGTCAGCGTCTCGTGAAGACCTGGCCGGTGCTGCACTACGGGCCGATCCCGACGTTCGACGGCGCGCACTGGGACCTCGAGGTCTCGGGTCTCGTGGCGAACCCGTTCACGCTGAGCTACGAGGAGCTTCGAGCCCTGCCGAGCGTCACCGTGGGCGCCGACATGCATTGCGTGACGGGCTGGACGACGCTGGACAACGCGTGGGAAGGGGTCCCGTTCCGCACGATCCTCGAACGCGCGCAGCCGGCGCCAGAAGCGAAGTGGGTGATCGCGGAGAGCCCGTCCGGGTACACGTCGGACCTGTCGCTCGATGCGATGAGCGACGATGACGTGCTGCTCGCATGGCGCAACTACGGCGAGGACCTGACACCCGAGCACGGCTGGCCGCTCCGGCTCGTGGTGCCGAAGCGGTACGCGTGGAAGAGCGCGAAGTGGCTCACGGGACTCCGGTTCAGCGACCGCAACGAACGCGGATTCTGGGAGGAACGCGGCTACCACGTGCACGCCGAGCCGTTCGCGGAGGAGCGCTACAGCTACCAGGAGGGACCGAGGGCGGAGCTCGAACCCTGAACGGGCGCACCCCTCGCGACGTCAGGCGGGGCCAGGCTGCGCAGCAGCGCGATCTGCGCCGCGTGCGACGCCGCGTCGCCAGGGGTCTCGAGCACGAACGTCCAGTCGGCCGCCTCCGGTCGTGCCAGCAATGCACGCCATCCCTCCGCCCCGATCGCCCCCTCGCCGATCGGGGCGTGGCGGTCGCGGCGTTCCCCCTTGGAAAAGGCGGAGTCGTTGGCGTGCACGAGGCAGACCCGCCCGGTGAGCTCGTGCGCCGCCAATTCGTCGAACATCGCCGCAACCCCTTCGGGCGTGTCGAGTCCGTAGCCCGCCGCGAACAGGTGGCAGATGTCGAGACACAACCCGAGGCGATCGTCGTCGGTAACCTCGAGCAGAGCCGCAGCCTCCGCGATCGTTGAGGCGACCGCCCCGCGCGTCCCGGCCATCAGCTCCACGAGCACGCGCACCCCCTCGGCGGCCCCGACCGTCTCGAGCAGGCTGCGGACCGCACGACGACGCGATCGCGCAGGCTCGCCGGTGCCGCCCGCCCCCGCGTGTACCACGAGCAGGTCGACTCCGAGGAGGTCACAGGCACGGGCCGTACGTCGAGCGAGGGTCCGGGAGCGCGCGAGGAAGCCGCGGTTCGGCGAGGCGATGTTCACCACGTACGGGGCGTGGGCCGCCAGCGGACCGAGCCCGCTGGTCGTCCAGGCATCTCGGAACCGCGCGGCGGCCTCGTCGGAGAACGACGGGGGAGCCCAGGCGCGGGGATTCGAGACGAAGACCTGGGCGCAGTCGGCGCCACGTCGGCGGCACTGCTGGACGACGCCGGTGGTGGCTTCCGACCCACGGCGCACGTGTGCGCCGAACCTCACAGCAGGAAGAGCTGGATCGTGTCGCCGTAGCTGACCATCACGCCCGGCGCGGGGCTCTGGGTGATCACGACGCCGGTGCCGCCGGGGAGGTCGGTGAACGACACCTGCAGGCCGTACTCCGCGGCCCGGTCCTCGGCAGCGCCGCGGGTGAGCCCGATGAAGCTCGGCGCCTGGAAACGTTCGGGCCCGAGCGAGACCTTCAGCGTGACCGTCGAGGCGTAGGCGGTCTCCTCGCCGGCCTTCGGGCTCGCGCCGATGACGAACCCGCGCTCGACGCCGTTGGAGAAAGCTTCCTCGGTTCTGACCGTGAAGCCGAGCGCCTGGAGGGCGTCGGAGGCCTCGGTCTCGCTCATGCCGGCGACCTTCGGAACCTCGACGGGTGCGTGTCCCTTGCTCACGACCACCTCGACCGTGCTGCCTGAGGGGACCATGCCGGTCTGCCGCTGCTCGATCACGCTGCCCTCGGGGATCTCGTCGTCGTAGCGGCGCTTCACGATCGAGACGGCGAGACCGGCCCCTTCGAGCTGCGTGGTCGCCCGTTCGAGGGTCATGCCCTCGATGTTCGGGGCCTTCACCGGCGGCGGGCCGAGCGAGGGCACGATCGTGACCGTCTCGCCCTGCTCGAGCGAGGTTCCGGGCTCCGGCTGCACACGGATCACGCGATCCTCCGCGAGACGCGGAGAGTACTGTCCGTCGGCGATCACGACCGCGAAGCCGAGGTCGGAGAGCCGATCGCGCGCCTCGTCCACCGACACGCCGGCGAGCGCGGGGACGTCGGCACGGTGAGGGATCAGGTACGTCCACACCCCCCAAGCCGAGGCGGCGAGCGCGGCCACGAGGGCAACGATGCCCAGGAGCCGACGCCACCGACGGCGGGTACCCCGCTCCACCCTCGCGATCGTGGCGGTGGTGGTCTCGAGCTCGCTCGTCGCCGCCGCGTCGCCGAGCACGACGACGTCGGTCGTCGTGCCGTCGTCCGGAAGCGGCGTGACCGCAGGCGCGTCGTCGACGATCGACCCCAGTGCCCGCGAGGGGGGGAGCGAGGGCGCGATCGCGTCGAGGTCGCGATGCATCGCGAGCGCTGACTCCGGGCGCATCTCTCGGTCGCGGTCGGTGGCGCTCGCCACGAACCCGTCGAGCTCGGTCGGGACCGAGTGGACGGCCGCGCTGGGCACCGGCACCCGCCCCGACAGGTGCTTGTACGCGATCGACATCGCGGTCTCGCCGGTGAACGGAAGCTTCCCGGTCAGCAGCTCGTAGCTGACGATGCCGAGCGAGTACAGGTCGCTGCGAGGGTCGGCGGGCTCGCCCCGGATCTGCTCGGGTGCCAGATACTGGACCGTGCCGGTCACCGTTCCTGCCTGGGTCTGTCGTCCCTCGGCGTAGGCGCGCGCGAGGCCGAAGTCCGCAACCTTCACGACGCCCTCGGTGGTGACGAGGATGTTCTCGGGCTTGATGTCGCGGTGCACGATCCCCTGGCGGTGCGCGTGGTCGAGGGCCAGCAACGTCTGGCGCACGACCTCAGTGGTCTGCGCGGGCTCGAGCCGCCCGTCGCGGTTCAGCAGCGCCCGAAGGCTCTGGCCACGGACGAACTCCATGACCATGTAGTAGATGCCGTCGACCGAGCCCCAGTCGAAGACGGCCACGATGTTGGGGTGGGAGAGGCCGGCAGCCGCACGCGCTTCGGTTCTGAACCGGTCGACGAACGCCTGGTCGCCGGCGAGGGACCGGTGGAGCACCTTGATCGCGACCTCGCGAGCGAGGACCGTGTCGCGGGCGCGGAAGACCTCGCCCATGCCGCCCGAGGCGATGCGCTCCACGATGGCGTAGCGTCCATCGAGCGTGACGAGCGCATGGCCTTGCGGAGCCCCCGTGGGCGCCGGCTGCGCGATACTCCTAGACGTGATGCCCTCCTGCACGTGTCGGGGAAGCGCTCTCCGCAGGAGCGCCGGGCGAATCGTATAGCCGGAAAGGGGCCGGATCGTGGAGGTTCGGGCAACTGCGTCGCCGGAGGTTCATCCTGAGATCGGCGCCGATCTCGACCGGATCGAGGCGGCCGTGGCCGCCGGCAACACCGATCTGAGGGCCCTCGGGTTCTGGGCGGTGGTGAAGCAGGTCAAGCTCGACCGCCTCCTTGTGGACGAGCACGCCGATCAGATCGGCCGCATCGACACGGCCGCGTTCCGCACAGGGGTTCGGCTTCGAGCGCCGGTCTGGCTGGGCAACGCGCTGCTCGTCGTCGGCACGGTCGTCGGCGCGCTCGCCGTGGGGGCGGCCTTCGTCTGGCAGACCCCGCTGTGGAAGGGGCTGGCCATGATCGCGGCGGGGGCGATCTGGGCGATCTCGGTGCACGCCCCGACGCACTGGCTGGTGGGCACGATCGTGGGGATCAGGTGGACCGACTACTTCCTCGGCGGACCGCCCCCGCCTCGGCCGGGCCTGAAATCTGACTACGGTTCGTACCTGCGGGCCGATCCGGACTCCCGAGCCTGGATGCATGCGTCGGGCGCGGTCGCCACGAAGCTCGCCCCGTTCGCCGCGCTCGCGTTCTGGCCGGCCTCGGGTGCGCCCTGGTGGGCGGCGGCCGTGCTGGCCGGCATCGGTCTGCTGCAGATCGCGACCGACATCGGCGTCAGCACGAAGTCCAGCGACTGGAAGAAGTTTCGTCGCGAGAAGGCGATCGCGAGGGAACGGCGCGCCGCGTTGGAGCCAGGGGCTCCCCCCGAGGAACTGGCGCGGATCACCGGCGGATCGCAGATCCCGACGCCGGCGCCGCCGGCCCTCCTCGCCGAGCCGGTCGAGCGGCAGCCCGGTTGAGGCCGGGCCCCACATCGCCGCCCCGGTAGGGTGTGCGCCGTGGACCTGGTGTGCGTCGGCGACGTGATGCTCGACATCCGGGTCGACGCGGAGGCGTTGAAGCGCGGCGGCGACGTACACGGCCGCGTGCTCCTGCAGCCGGGGGGCACCTCGGCCAACGCGGCGGTCTGGGGGGCGTGGGCGGGCGCGACGACGCAGGTGCTGGGTCGCGTGGGCGACGACCTGCCGGGAAGGACCGTGCGCGGGGCGCTCGTCGAAGGAGGGGTCGACGCAGCGCTCACGGTCGACGCGCGCACGCCGACGGGCACGATGCTCGTCGTCCACGAGCCGGGGGAACGGTCCATGGTCGCGGACCGAGGCGCGAACGCCCGGCTCGCGCCCGAGGACCTCCCCCCAGCGATCGAGGCCGGCGCCGTGCTGGTCTCGGGCTACCTCCTGCTGCAGGAGGCCGGCCACGATGCGGCCGTCGAGGCCCTGACCAGGGCACGGGCCGACCTGATCGCGGTGGAGACCGCGTCGTGGCCACTCCTCGAAGCCTTCGGGGCCGATCGCTTCTTCGGGGAGACCTCGGTGGCCGACGCGGTACTCGCGAACGAGCGAGAAGTCGAGGTGCTCACGGGCCGTGGCGGCGCCGGCGCCGCGGCGGCGCTCGGCGAACGCTACCGGCTCGCGGCGGTGAAGATGGATCGCCGGGGGGCCGTCCTCTGCGCCGACGGACGCGTGCTCGTCGCTCCCGCCGAAGTGATCGACGAGATCGACCCCACGGGAGCGGGTGATGCTTTCGACGGGGTGCTGCTCGCGATGCTCGTGCGAGGTGCCGCACCCGAGGACGCACTCGCCCGCGCCTGCCACGCCGGCGCCCTCGTCGCGGCGAGCGAGCAAGCGTGGCCCCAACCGGGGGCTCCCCGTGACTGATCGCTTCGAGGTGGCCGACGAGGTCCGCGACGCGCTGACCCGGGGGGTCGGCGTCGTCGCGCTCGAGACCAGCGTGATCGGTCAGGGCCTTCCCGCCCCGCGCAACGACGAGTGCGTGCGGCGCATGAGCGCCGCGATCCGAGCCGCGGGCAGCGTGCCCGCCTGGATCGGCGTCGTCGACGGGTGCCTGATCGTCGGCCTTTCACCCGACGAACTCGCCCGCTTCTACGAGTCGGGAGCCGCCACCAAGGTGGCGCGGCGCGACCTTCCGGCCGCCGTGGCGACTGGGGCGCTCGGGGCGACGACGGTGAGCGCCACGATCTGGGCGGGGGCGAAGGCGGGCGTGGCCCTCGGCGCGACCGGAGGCATCGGTGGCGTGCATCCGGGCAAGTCGCCCGACGTCAGTGCCGATCTGCTCGAGCTCGCGCGCACGCCGGGGATGCTCGTCTGCTCCGGGCCGAAGTCCATCATCGACCCGGTCGCCACGGCCGAGAAGCTCGAAGAGCTCGGCGTGTCGATCGTGGGGTACGGGGTGGATCGGCTGCCGCACTTCCTGGCGAGGGAGGCGCCGGTCGACCTCGAGCACCGCGTCGACGCCCCCGGCGAGGCCGCCGCCGTGCTCGGCGCCTCGCTCGCCCTGGACACCGCCTCCACCGTGCTGGTGTGCAACCCGGTGCCGTCCTGGGTCGCGATGGACGCCCAGGACGTGGCACGAGCGGCCGCGGAGGCCGAGCGCCTCGCCGACGAGCAGGCGGCGTTCGGGAAGGCGCGCACACCGTTCCAGCTCTCGACGTTGGCCGAGCTCACCGGCGGGCGGAGCCTCGAGGCGAACCTCGCGCTGCTCGAAGACAACGCGCGCGTGGCGGCGGAGATCGCGGTCGCGCACGCCGCTCGCTCGTGAGCGACCGTCCAGAACCGAATCGCGTCGCGCTGTGGGCCGGCGCGGCGGGGCCCGTCGGCTTCCTGATCATGGCGTTCGTGCTCGCCGGCACGCGCCAGGCTGTGATCGAGGACGGCGGGTGGCTGAGCTGGCCGAGCAGCTTGGCGCTCGGTGGTCTCGCCGGCGTTCCGATGATCGCGGCGTTCCTGTGGCTCGGCGGGTGCTACGCGGTGTTCGCGCTCGGCGGCCTGCGTCCGGCCGCCGTCTCGACGGTCGCGGTCACGGGGTACCTGATCACCGCAGGCGGCGACGCGCTCCTCGCGTTCCCCACCGACGCGCCAGGGACACCGACGTCCTGGCACGGGATGCTGCACCTGACCGGCATCGTCGTCGCGACCGTCGGCACGCTCATCGCGGCCTCCGGCCTGCTTCGTGCCACGCGGGGGCGCCGAACATGGCGTCCGCTCCGCCCGGCGGTCGCCGTGCTCGCCGGGGCGACCCTCGTCGGTGTCGCCGGCGGGTTCGACGAGGGGTGGGCCAAGGTCGTCTACGTCGTCGGCATCACGCTCCCCGCCGCGGTGGTGCCGTGGTGCCTCGCGCGGGACCGGCTCGCGGGGGCCGGGCTCACCTGAGCCAGGTCTTGCCGATCGCCTTCGAGAAGTGCCAGGCGTACCGCATGCTCTTCGGCTTCTTCGACTCGCCGCCGCGTCGTGTGAGGAACGTGACCGGTACCTCCACGATGCGGGCACGTTGCCGCAGGGCCTCGATCGTGATCTCCGAGCTCCAGAACTGATCCTGCACGAGGATCAGCTTGCGCAGGGTCTCGGCGCGCGTCGCGCGGTACCCGCTCGAGATGTCGGTGATCCGTTGACCGGTGAGGATCGTCACGAGCCAGGAGAAGAAGTGCACGCCCGCGTGGCGGATCAGGGGCCCTCGTTCGAAGTCGCCCAGCATGCGGGACCCGTTCACGTGGTCGGCGCGGTCCTCGACGATCGGAGCGATCAACGCGGGGATCTCCTCGGGCAGGTGCTGCCCGTCGGCGTCGAGCGAGACGACGATGTCGGCGCCGAGCCGCAGCGCGATCTCGTAACCGACGCGCAGCGCCATCCCGCCTCCGCGCCGGATCGGCAAGGTCGCCGCGAAGGCCCCGGCCACCCGGGCGGCGTCGGCGGTGCCGTCTTCGGAGTGGTCGTCGATCACGATCGGCACCACGTGGTAGCCCGCGACCTCTTTCGGCATCGCGTCGATCACCACGCCGACGTTCTCGGCCTCGTTGAACGCCGGGGAGATCGTGACGACCTTGGGCCCCGACGGCACGCGACGCTCGGCTTCGTCCCAGTCGAACCGCTCGACGGTGAGCGACTCCACGAGCTGTCGGATCGCGCGCTCGCTGCGGTCGGAGTGACCTTGCAGGCGGAACAGCAGCAGGAAGAGCACGACCACCGCGCCGAGCAGCAGCGCCACGAGCCTCCGGTTGTTGCCCGCTTGGAAGTTGAGGGTGTCGAAGACGGGGTCGAACAGGTTCGGGAAGGCCGCCAGCACGATCACGGCGGTCGAGGCGATGAACGCCGTGAACAGGCTGAGCCGGCTGATGTTCCGTCGCTGATATGAGCGCAGCGCCGCCAGGAAGAACGCGGCCGCGGCCACGCCGGCGAGCAGCCGCAGGGCCCACATGGGCTACGAGGCGGTGGTGTCGGCCGGCGCCGCGGGCTCGGCCTCGATGGGTCCGGCAGCCCATCGGTCGCGGGGCATGATGTGGTCGACGATCACGCGTCCGCGATGGCGCTCGACCTCGGCGAAGACCGACTCGATCAGCGTCTCCGAGAGCAGGTGCGGCTTCAGGCCGAGGTCGAGCAGCTTGGTGTGGGTGGGGTTGTAGTAGTGCTCCTCGAGCTCGAACCTCGGGTTGTCGATCGACTCGACCGCGACGTCGATGCCGATCTCGGCCCCGGCTTTCTGCACGAGCTGGGCGAGCTCGAGGATCGAGAACGACTCGGTGAACTGGTTGAACACGCGCATCTCGCCACGCTCAGCGGGGTGCTCGACGGCGAGTTCGATGCACTGCAGCGTGTCGACGATGTTCAGGTAGCCGCGCGTCTGGCCGCCTTTGCCGTAGACGGTGAGCGGGTGGCCGATCACCGCCTGCAGGCAGAAACGGTTCAGGGCGGTGCCGAAGACGTCGTCGTAGTCGAACCGGGTCAGCAGCCGGTCGTCCAAGCGCGTCTCGTCGGTGTGGATGCCGTAGACGACCCCTTGGTTCAGGTCGGTGGCCCGAAGGCCCCACACCCGGCACGCGAAGTGGATGTTGTGCGAGTCGTGGACCTTCGACAGGTGATACATCGAGCCGGGCACCTTCGGGAACGGCAGGTAGTCCTCGCGGCCGTTGTGACGGATCTCGATGAAGCCTTCCTCGATGTCGATGTTCGGCGTGCCGTACTCGCCCATCGTGCCGAGCTTCACGAGGTGGGCGTCCGGCGTGAGGTCGCGCATCGCGTAGATCACGTTCAGCGTGTTGACGACGTTGTTGGTCTGCGTGAACACCGCGTGCTCACGGTCCTTCATCGAGTACGGGGCACTCGGCATCTCGCCGTAGTGCACGACCGCCTCGGGCCGGAAGTCGCGGAACAACCCCTCGGTCACGTCCCACTCGGTGAGGTCGCCCTCGGTATGGCCGATCTCGTTGCCGGTGACGTCGTTCCACGCGGCCACGCGCTCGGGCAGACCTGCGGCGATCGGCGTGAGGGACTCTGACCCCGCCTCTTGATGCGCGGTGCGCCGCAGGTAGTTGTCGACCAGGTGCACCTCGTGGCCGCGGTTCGAGAACCGCATCGCGGTCGGCCACCCCAGGTAACCGTCACCGCCCAGGATCAGGATGCGCATGTCGTTCCTTTCGAAGGGGGATCGCGCCGGAAGTCGCCCGATCGTACCAACCCGGCACCCCCGAGCCGATACGTGCCGACGACCCCGACGCATGATCGTCGCAGGTCAGCCCCGGCGTCGGCCTCCTCGGGCGTCGCTCAGGCGAGCTCGGCGAGCGCCTCGAGCACGCGATCGATCTCGTCGGCCGAGTGGTAGTGGCAGAAGCCGATGCGCACCGCCCCACCGGTGTCGAGCAGGCCCAACCGGTCGTAGAGCTCGATCGCGTAGTAGTGCCCGTCCCACGCGTAGATGCCGCGCTCGGCGAGGGCTTTCGCCGTCTTCCGTGGGTGCCGGTCGCCGACGCGGACGGCAAACGTGGGCGTACGCTCGTCGAGCCGCTCCACCTCGCGGACACCGAACAGACGCACCCCGTCGATCGCGGCGATGCCGTCCAGGAACCGTCGCGCGAGCACGCGCTCGTGCGCCCCGATCGCGTCGAACGCCGCGACCACAGCGGCGCGTCGGGACCCGTCGCCGGGGCGGCCGTACGTGGCGCCGATGCCGGCCACGTACTCGACCGTGGCGACGAACCCGGCCATGGCCTCGTGGTTCTGGGTGCCGGTCTCCCATCGCTCGGGCGATGCGTAGTGCTCGGCCGGACGCACGCGGTAGGGGTCCCAGCCGTCGAGCACGGCAGGCGTGGCCGCAACCATGCCCATGTGCGGGCCGAAGACCTTGTAGGGCGAGACGGTGAGGATGTCGGCCCCGAGAGCGGCGAGGTCGATCGAGCGGTGCTGCGCCAGGTGCACGCCGTCGACGGCGACGAGCGCACCGGCGGCCTTGGCGCGGGTCACGAGATCGACCGCTGGGGTGACGGTGCCGACCGCGTTCGACGCGAGCGTGAACGCCACGAGCCGGGGCGCCCGCTCCAGCGCCTCGTCGAACGCGCCGAGGTCGAGGGTGGCATCGTCGGGCCGGACGTCGACCCATCGCACGGTCGCACCGGCGTCACGAGCTGCCAGCACCCACGGGCGCACGTTCGCGTCGTGGTCGAGCCGGGTGACGACGACCTCGTCGCCGGGTCCGATCGTGCGGGCGAACGACCGCGACAGGTGGAACAGCAAAGACGTCGAGTTGGCGCCGAACACGACTTGGCGAGGCTCGGCGCCGACGAGATCGGCGCCGGCGCGTCTCGCGGCGGCCACGGCCTCCTCGAGCTCCTCGCTCGCCGCGAACACCCCGTCCATGTTCGAGATGCCGCCCCGGTAGTGGCGGTCGACGGCCTCGATCACGCTGTCGGGCACCTGGGATCCGCCGGGCGCGTCGGCGAAGACGACGACGCGTCCGTCGTGGGTCCGCGCGAGCGCGGGGAAGCGTGATCGGAGCGCGGAGAGGTCGGGCGGGGCCGTCATGGCGATACCTTCGCCGGTGGGGGCGCGGCCGACAACCGAGTGGCCCCGAACGCGCCGAGGGCGCCCACAAGGGGCGCCCTCGAGACGGACCGGTCGGGACGATCTCAGACGGAGCGGTTCAGCTCGACACGCAGCCCGTCGGCGCTGAGCGATTCGGTCCTGGCCCGCAGGTCGAGGTAGAGCAACACGCTGATCAGCGCCGAGAAGGGCGCCACGATGATCTGCGCCAGGGAGCTGAAGATCCACGACACGAACCAGTTGTCGCTGATCGCGGTTCCGATCGCGCCGATGATGCCCGCAACGACGGCGGTGATGATGAAGGTCAGCACGATCAGCCCGAACGCATGCCAGAAGTGACCCTTGACCAGGTTCCAGGAACGGCCCATGGCCTCGGTGCCGCGCCGGTTCTCCACGACGAGCGCCGGGATCGCGACGGCGAACATCACCGCGAGGAAGATCCCCGGGATCACGAACAGCAGCAGGCCGCCGAGCACGGCCAGGCCGACGAGGATCGAGATGAGCAGCACGCTGCCGAACCGAGCGAAGCCCCACTTGTACGACGCGTCGATGTCGACGGGGTCGCCGATGCTTCCCTGTGCCGCACCTCGCATGATCGCCGCCTGCAGCACCGCGGAGATGATCACGCCGATCACGGCGGCGATCGCCCCGACGAGCAGGGCGGCACCCGCCGACTGGCTGGTCACCTCGATCTCCTGACCGAAGACCACCTCGGTGGTGGTCTCAGGGGCGAAGACGACCCCCCCGAGGAAGGCACTGATGAACGTGAGCGGGACCACGACGATCGCGACGATCATCAACAGGCTCGAAGCGTTCGCCTTGTAGATCTCGAACGCCGTGCTCAGGATCTCCCCGATCCCGCGCGGCGGGAGGCCGGGCCCTCCTGCGCCTCCCTCGCCACTGGGCGGTGGCGGAGGCGGGGGCGGGGTGGTGAAGCCACCCGAGTTGTCCATGATGGATCCCCCTTCTCGACTGAACGGACGGCGGCATCCTACGCCCGCCCCTCCCGAGGGTGTGGGATGCGGTCGAACGCGTCAGGTGGCGTCGTCGGGCAGATCCAGGGGCCCCCAGGAAGGGTCGGGGCGCCATGTCGCCCAGTCGAGGTCGAACGGAGGTTCGTGGAGCAGGACGTGTTCGACCGCGCGTTCCCCGGCCCAGCGCACACCGTGGGCGTCGGCGTCGGTGATGAGGCCCCGCTCGACCGCCTCGGCGAGCTCGTGCTCGTCCTTCCAGCCGTAGGTGTCGCGGCTCGGCGGGATCCGCACGTCGAGGAACCAGTCCGTGTACTCGAGTGCCCCGTCATGGTCGCGAAGCGGCGACTGGATGTTCACGTAGTACCCCTCGAACACCCAGTCGGTGCTCCAGGACAGCAGCACGGCGTAGGCCGTCTCGGGGAACGCGAACGACAAGACCGGACGGTCGCGCTGCCTCGCCTCGAGACGCCAGTCGTCATCGAGGAAGCGCACCTCGCCCGGATCGCGGGGATCGCGCAGGAAGCGGGAGCCCGGCGCCAGGTAGAATGCGCGATGGCGAAGCGGGGCGTCCTCGACCACGCGCACCGCCCGTACGGAGGTGGGCCGCCCCTGCCAGGTCTCGCGGAGCGTGACGACCGTGCCGGGCGCGAGGGGTTCCGCTGCCGGGCCGGGACCGTCGCCGATCAGTCGAGCCGCTCGGCCAGGGCCGTAAGGATCCGCTCCGCCGCCCAGTCCAGGTCCTCCTCGGTCACGCAGAGCGGGGGAGCGAGCCGCACGGTGGTCTCGTGGGTGTCCTTGGCCAACACGCCCATGTCGAGCAGCCGCTCACACATCTCGCGGGCGGGCGATCCGTCGGGGATCAGCTCGATGCCGACCCAGAGCCCCTTGCCCCGCACCTCCGCGACGACGCCGGGCGGCGATCCCTCCCGGAGGCGCTCGATCAGCCGGGCGCCCAACACGGCCGCGCGCTGCTGGTACTCGCCGGTGCTCAGCAGGCGCAGCACCTCGAGGCCGATCGCGCAGGCGAGCGGGTTTCCCCCGAACGTCGAGCCGTGCTCGCCGGGGCGGAAGACGCCGAGCACGTCGCGGTCCGACACGACCGCCGAGATCGGCACGATGCCGCCGCCGAGCGCCTTGCCCAGCACGTAGACGTCGGGCCGCACGTCCTCGTGCTCGCACGCGAACGTGCGGCCGGTGCGACCGAGGCCGGACTGCACCTCGTCGGCGATCAGCAGCACCCGATGCTCGTCGCAGAGCTCGCGGGCGCGCCGCAGGTACCCCTCGGGAGGCACGATCACCCCCGCCTCGCCCTGGATCGGCTCGACGAGGAAGGCGACGACCTCGGGGTCGGCGAGCGCGGTCTCGAGCGCCGCGGCGTCGCCGTAGGCAACGGTCTCGAACCCGGGGGTGAACGGCCCGAATCCACCCTTCGCGCTGGGGTCGGTCGAGAAGCTCACGATCGTGATCGTGCGGCCATGGAAGTTGCCGGAGCAGGTGACGACCTTGGCGCGGTCCTCCGGCACGCCCTTCACGTCGTAGCCCCACCGGCGGGCGGTCTTCACCGCGGTCTCGACGGCCTCCGCGCCGGAGTTCATCGGCAGGACCATCTCCATGCCGCAGAGCTCGGCCAGGCCCTGACAGAAGGGCCCCATCTTGTCGTTGTAGAACGCTCGGCTGGTCAGGGTCAGCTGGTCGAGCTGGGAGTGCGCGGCGGCGATCAGCGCGGGGTGGCGATGGCCGAAGTTGAGGGCGGAGTACGCCGCCAGCATGTCGAGGTAACGCTTGCCCTCGACGTCGGTGACCCACGCGCCCTCGGCCTCCGCGACGACGATCGGCAGGGGGTGGTAGTTGTGGGCCGAGTAGTGCTCGACGAGCTCGATGTGCTCCTCGGTCGGCGTCATCGGAGCGACGGGGCCGAGCTGCTCGTTCGGATCCGCCACGGTGGCCATGGCCAGCATGATACGGGCCGTCGCCGTCCGAACTGCGTCTTGACGATGTCGGAGACCGGGCGTACATTCATCCTCCGCTCGAACGTATGTTCGATTCAGAGTCTGTGAGGCCCGTCACGGTGACGAAGCGATTCGACGAGGAGATCAGGGTCGAGCGTGACACCGGCATGCCGAGCGCGTTCGAGTGGCGGGGCCGGCGCTACGAGGTCGCCGACGTGATCGGGCGATGGAAGATCGAGGGCCGGTGGTGGTCCGACGGCCGCGATCGCGAGTACTGGCGGGTCGAGGCGCGCGGCGGCGCTGTCTGGGATCTCTACTTCGACCGAGCCAAGGACCGCTGGCACATGGAGCGCTTGTGGGACTAGTTTGGAGCCGTGCGCGTCATCCCTTTCCTGGTCTCCGAACTGCGGCTTCTCGAGGAGGAACAGGCGACCCTCGGGGTCGAGTGGTGGCCGTCGTACGGGCACGCGGTCGAGCATCCCGACGGGATCTTCTTGTTCGACAACGGGGCCGGCTTCGGCAACGCCGAGGTCGACGCGACGTTCTCACCGCGCGTCCGTCCGGTCGAGGATGTCCTCGAGCAGGTCGGCATCTCGCTCGGCGACGTGACCGGCGCGGCCAACTGTCATCTGCACTTCGATCACTGCGGACAGAACGCCCGGCTGCACGGTGTACCGATCTTCGTGCAACGCTCCGAGTGGGCGATGGTCCACGAGCCCGACTACACGGTTCCCGAGTGGGTCGACGTGCCGGGGCTCGCCTACGAGCTGCTCGACGGCGAGACCGAGGTCGCCCCCGGTCTACGACTGGTCCCGACGCCGGGGCATACAGCGGGGCACCAGTCGCTGATCGTCGACGGGCCCGACGGCGCCATCGTCCTCGCCGGTCAGGCTGTGCAGTCACGCGACGAGTGGCAGGGAGCCGAAGGTCCCGAGGCGTCGGGCCGATCGGGGTCGCCGGATCCCGACGCGTATGCGAGCTCGGTCGACCGCTTGCGGCTGCTCGACCCCGTGCGTGTGCATTTCGCCCACGACCCGTCGGTCTGGCAGCGCTGAACAGTAGCGCGCGACCCGCAGCCGGTGACCGTCCCCGGCTGAGGAACGGTCTCGAGGACTTCCCGGCGGAAGTCGGGATCGAACGCGAGTGACGACATGACGGCTCCCTTCGTCCACCTCGACGTACGGTCGTGCTTCTCCCTGAAGGAAGGCGCGTTCACGCCGGAACAGCAGGTGCGGGCCGCCGCGGCGCTCGGGATGACGGCGATCGCGATGACCGACCGCGACGGGCTCTACGGCGCCGCGCGGTTCGTGCGGGCGTGTGAGACCGAGGGAGTGCGGCCGATCATCGGAGCGTCGATCACCGTGCGCGCGAGCGCGCCTCCACCGGGTGACGCGCACGTGGTGCTGCTCGCGACCGACGACACCGGCTACGCGAACCTGTGCAGGCTGATCACCGACGCCCACATGCTCGGCGAGCGCGGCGACCCGTGGGTCGATCCGGTGCAGATCTGCGCGCACGCCGGTGGGCTCATCGCGATCGTGGGGCCCCGGTCGCACCCGGGGCGGGCGGCCGCTCTGGGCCGCGTCGACCTCGGTGCTCGGCTGCTCGACCCGTTCCGGGAGGCGTTCGGACGCGAGCGGCTGTTCGTCGGCGTCGAGCACCGGCTCGAGCGTGGCTCGAGCGACGAGATCCGGGCGATGCTGCGCCTCGCCGAGCGGGCGGGCGTCGGCGTCGTCGCGACGAACCCGGTGCGTTACCTCGAGCCCGGCGATGCGTTCGTGGCCGACGTACTCGAGTGCATGCGGCGGCTCGTGCCGCTCGCCGAGACGAACGTGACCCGGCGCAACGCCGAGGGCTGGCTGAAGCCCGCCGCCGAGATGCGCGCTCTCTTCACCGAGCGGCCCGACCTGTGCGACGCGACGCTCGAGGTCGCCGACATGTGCCGGTTCGACCTGGGGCTCGGACGCATCCACTTCCCCGACTTCCCGACTCCGCAGGGTCGCAGCGCCGACGCCGTGCTCGCCGAGCGGTGCTGGCGCGGGGTGCACGAGCGTGCGATGCGTGAGGACGAGCGCTTGCGCGACCGGCTGCATCACGAGCTCTCGATGATCCGGCGCATGGGGTTCGCGGCATACTTCCTCACCGTGGCCGACATCGTCGGCGACGTGAAGGCGATGGGCATCATGGCTGCCTGCCGGGGGTCGGCCGCCGGATCGCTGGTGTGCTACCTGACCGGCATCTCCGACGTCGACGCGCTCCGTCACGACCTCTCGTTCGAGCGGTTCATGAACCCGATGCGCAAGGACCTGCCCGACATCGACGTCGACGTGGAATCCGCCAGGCGCGAGGACGTCTACGACATGATCCTCAGCCGCCACGGGGAAGAGCGTGCCGGCTGCGTCGCGATGGTCGACACCTACCGCGCGCGATCGGCGATCCGGGAGGTGGGCAAGGCGCTCGGCCTGCCCGACGTCGAGGTCGGCGTCGTCGCGAAGTCGTTCCCGCACATCTCGGCGCGACACCTGCGCGAGGCGATCGACCGCCTGCCGGAGCTGGCGAGCATCAACCTCCGCTTCGAGCAGATGGAACGTCTGATCGGCGTCGCCGAGAGGATCGGAGGGTTCCCGCGGCACATCGCGCTGCACCCGTGCGGCATCGTGCTCGCGTCGCACGACCTCGTGGAACGCGTGCCGCTCGAGCGCAGCGCGAACGGCCACCGCATGATCCAAGCCGACAAGGACGACGTCGAGCTGCTCGGCTACCTGAAGCTCGACATCCTCGGCGTACGGATGCTGAGCTCGATGCGCCACGCGCTCGACGAGATCGCGCGCACGACCGGGGAGAAGGTCGACCTCGACCGCATCGCGCTCGACGATCCGGCCACGTTCGAGCTCGTCCGCGCCTCCGACACGCTCGGGTGCTTCCAGATCGAGTCGCCCGGCCAGCGCGAGCTGCTGCAGAAGCTCCAGCCCGACCGCTGGGAGGACCTGATCGTCGACATCTCGCTGTTCCGGCCCGGGCCGGTGAAGTCCGACATGATCACGCCCTACCTGCGACGGCGCTCGGCGTTCGAGCGTCCGACGTACATCCATCCCGGGCTGCGCGGACCGCTGCAGGAGACCTACGGGGTGATCGTCTTCCACGAGCAGGTGATCCGTGCGCTCGCGGCGCTCGCCGGTTACACCGAGACCTACGCCGACCACATCCGACGACACCTCGACCGCGACGACATGCTGCCGGGCTTCGAGGTCGACTTCATCGAGCGCGCGGTCGCCCGTGGCGTCGACCGCGACGCGGCCGCCGAGGTCTGGCGCGCGGTGACGCAGTTCGCGAGCTTCGGCTTCTGCAAGGCCCACGCGGCCGCGTTCGCGGTGCCGACCTATCAGAGCGCCTGGCTGAAGGCGCATCACCCGGCGCACATGTACGCGGGCCTGTTGACCCACGACCCCGGTATGTACCCGCGCCGAACGATCCTCGATGACGCCCGTCGCCACGACATCCCGATCCTGGCGCTCGACGTGAACCGCAGCGAGCCCGAGTACGTGGTGGAGGAGGTCGCCGTCGGGGGATCTGGTGGGCTCATGGAGGGATCATCGGCGGCCGTCGCACCACAACGGTGGGGCATCAGGCTCGGGTTCCAGGACGTGCACGGCATCAGTGACGCCGAGATCCGCTCGATCCTGATGGCACGCGCCGACCGGGCGTTCCGCGACGTGGGCGACTTCATGCGGCGCACCACCGTGAGTCGTCCGGTGACCGAGGCGCTCGCGCACGCCGGTGCGTTCGACGCGCTCGCACCGGCTCGCCGTCGCCACCTCTACGTGGCGATGACTGCCGAGACCGAGCGCGAGGGCGATCAGCTCACGCTCACGATTGGCGCGGACCCGGCCGAGGGGCACCGGTTCAAGGACTACTCCGACGCCGAGGTGGTGCGGGCCGAGCTCGAGGTGCTCGGGCTCGACGCCACCCGGCACATCGTGAGCTTCTACGGACCACTGCTCGCCGACCTCGGGGTCACTCGCTCGAAGGACCTGCGTGCCATGCGCGGCGGCTCGAAGGTGATCGTCGCCGGCGTGAAGGTCGCCTCGCAGACCCCGGCGATCCGCAGCGGCCAGCGCATCATCTTCCTCACGCTCGACGACGCCACGGGGCCGGTGGAGGTGACGGTGTTCGAATCGGTGCAGCCGAAGGTCGCGTCGACCGTCTTCCACGGGTACGCGCTCGCGGTCGCGGGTGAGCTCCGCCGCACCGGGGTCGGCGGCGTGAGCGTGGTCGCCGAGGAGGTCTGGGACCTGTCGGCGTTGCACCGCGCGCGCGCAGAGGGGCGCCTGCGCGAGGCCGTGCGCGGCGAGGTGCGTGGTCCGGCGAGCGCGACCCCCGCCGGCGGCGGGCCGCGCGCGCTCTGGCACGCGAGCCCCGGCTCCGCGGGATGATGCTCACATGACCGGCAGACCACGGGGCCACGCCCTGCCCGGGGAGCGCCCGCCCGAACCGATCCTGCACGTCGACCTCGACGCGTTCTACGCCTCGGTCGAGGTGCTGAAGGATCCGTCGCTCGCGGGCAAGCCGGTGGTCGTCGGCGGGGTCGGCGGCCGCGGCGTCGTGAGCTCGGCATCGTACGAGGCCCGGGAGTACGGCGTGCGATCGGCGATGCCCACGGTGCGGGCCCGCCGGCTCTGCCCCGACGGCGTGTTCCTGCCGCCCGACTTCCCGGCCTACCAGACGCACTCGAACCGGTTCCGCGAGGTGCTGCTCGCCCACACGCCGTACGTCGAGCCGATCTCCCTCGACGAGGCGTTCCTCGACGTCGGCGGGGCCACGATGCTGTTCGGCGAGCCGGGGGCGATCGCCGCGCGCATCCGGGCCGAGGTCGAGCGCGAGGTCGGGGTCACGTGCTCGGTCGGGGTCGCGCCGACGAAGTTCGTCGCCAAGCTCGCCTCCGACCACTGCAAGCCCAACGGCATCCTCGTGGTGCCGGCGGACGGCGTGCTCGCGTTCCTCGAACCGCTCCCGGTCGGCCGGCTGTGGGGCGTAGGGGAGAAGACCGGCGAGGTGCTCTCGCGTCTGGCCGTGCGCACGATCGGCGACCTCGCCGCGACCCCCGAGCCGATCCTCTCGCGTCTGCTCGGGGAGCAGCACGCTCGGCATCTGTCGCAGCTCTCCCACGGCGTCGACGACCGTCACGTGGTGCCCTACGAGGCGCCGAAGTCGGTCGGCCACGAGGAGACGTTCGAGCACGACCTCGACGACGACGAGACCCTCCTGCGCGAGCTCCTGGCCCTCTCGGGCAAGGTGGCGTCGCGGCTGCGGGCCGACGGGTACCGGGCCCGAACCGTGACGATGAAGGTGCGGCTGGCGACCTTCACCACCCTCACGCGGTCGAAGACGTTGGCTGATCCCACCGACGTGGGCGCCGACCTCTACCACACCGTCACCGAGCTCTACCGCGCCCTGCCGGGCGAACGCCGGCGTGTGCGCCTGCTGGGGGTGCAGGCGAGCGGACTCGTGCCCGCGGGCGCCGAGCAGCTCGCCCTGCTCCGCGGGGAGCGGTGGGGCGACGTGGAGCGGGCCGTGGACCGCATCGAGGATCGGTTCGGACGCGGCGCGGCGATGCCCGCCGCCTTGTTGGATCGTTCGCGTCGCGCCCCCTGATCCGAACGCGTGGGTTCCAAGGTCGGGAAGGCTCCTTATAATCGAGGGGTCCGGAGGGCTACCCCCAACGTCCGCCGAGCGAGATCGCCGGAGGAACCGCATGCCCCTGAGCGAACACGAGCAACGCATCCTCGACGAGATCGAGCGACGGCTGGCCGAGGACGACCCGAAGCTGGTCGAGCAGGTCGGGCGCACCGATCTGTACACGCATCTCGCCCGCCGCATCCGGCTCGCTGCCGTCGCGTTCGTGATCGGCTGCGTGTTGCTGCTCCTGTTCGTCGTGAGCCCGTGGATCGCTGCGGTCGGGTTCGTCACGATGATCGGGTCCGCGCTGTTGATCTACCGATACCTCGGGCAGTTGGGACGCGACCAGATCCGCGCGATGCAGTCCGACGGCGGGTCCTTCACGGGCATCATCGGCCGGCTCGCGGCCCGGTTCCGTCCGCCTGCGCCGACAGACGACGTGTAGCTCCTCGTCGGAGCGGCGTGTCCACGACCGTCGTGACCTCGCGGCTTGCCGCCCTTCCGCGCACTGTTGTACAACGGGGTCCCTTCCCCCGGGTGCGAGTCGTCGGTCGGTCCGCCAACCGTGTTCGGCGATCCGTGCTGAAGGTGGACGACGGAGCTCGAGACCGAGGGGGCGCGCAACCGGATGGAGGGATTCACCACCCACCAGGCCTGCAAGTTCACCGGCTGCACGCCCCGCCAGCTCAGGTACTGGGATCAGATCGGGTTGGTGCAACCATCCGTCCAAGGCACCGGCGGCCGGCCGGGGGTGCCGCGCCTCTACGCCTTCCGAGACCTCGTCGCGCTCCGGGTCGTGAAGTCGCTCCTCGACGGCGGCATGTCGCTCCAGCGCGTGCGGCGCTCCTGGGAGTTCCTCAACCGGAAGGCCGGCATGGACAAGCACCTGTCCGAGGTGAAGCTCGTCACCGACGGCCAGAGCATCTTCAAGATCTGTCGCCGTGACGGCGAGGTGATGGACGCGCTCCGCGACGGCCAGATGGCGTTCTTCGTGGCGATCGACGACATCGCGAGCGGGGTCGAGACCGACGTCCGACAGTTCCGCGAGGATCGCGAGAGGTTCGTGCGGGCGCTACGAGAGGCTGCGGCGCAGACCGTCACGGGCACCTCCTAGGCGCGCGCTCAGCCCTCACCGGCGCCGGTACGGGCCCACCAGCCGCTGCGCCCAGCCGGCATCGCGCCGCAGCGCCCGCACGACCGATTCGGAGGCGAGCCGCACGGTCTCCGCGTCGTCGCGGTCGAACTCGTCGCCCGCGTACGCCGCGCGCGTCGCGAGGTCCGTCAGCCGGTCGAGATCGTCGCCGCCCAGCCGGCCTGCGCCCGCGACGGCCCGCCGGTACTCCTCGATCGTCTGCCCGGGCGCCCTCGCGTACCCGAGTTCGGCGGCCCGCTCGGTGAACACGTCGTAGGTCGCGAGGATCAGGCCGCGCGGCCCCGGCCCTGCGCGCCGTAGCCGCCGACGACGACGCCACGCTCGCACCGGGGGGACGAGCGCCATCGCCACAGCGGCGGCGACGAATCCGGCGAGGACGGCGTTCCGGGCGGTGAAGGGACCCGGATCGGGGGCGACGTTCGCGGCGCCGAATGGGGTCGTCGGACCACCTCGGGGGGAACCACGAGTGTCGAGCAGGCCAGGCGGCACGCCCTCCCGCACGTTCGTCGAGGTCGCAGCGCTCTCCGACCCTCCCCCTACGCCGCCACCCCCCGGGCCGTCGGGCTCACAGGGCGATCCTTCGGGGCACGAGGACGCGGTCTCGGGGTCGAGGTAAGGATAGGCCTCCACGTTCTGACGGTCGGGAGTCGGTTCGAACGGCACCCACCCGAACGACGGGAAGAGCACCTCGACCCACACGTGCGCGTTCTCGGTGGTCACCGAGAACCTGCCCGAGGATCCCTTGGCTTCTCCCGGCGTGAAGCCCATGGCGAGCCGGGTCGGGATTCCCAGCGTGCGGAGCATCGCCCCCATCGTGGTCGCGAACTGCTGGCAGAAGCCCACCCGGTCCTCCAGGAGGAAGTCCACCATCGCCCGGTCGCTCGTGGAGCCGGGCACGGTGTCGTCGTATTCGAAGTCTCCTCCGGTGAAGCGATCCTGGATCGCGATGATCTGGTCGTACGGGGATGAGGCGCCTCGGGTCCACGCGACGGCCGTCTCGGCGATCTCGGGCGGCAGGTCCTCCGGCCGCAGGGTGTACCGGATCGTCTCGCCGGTCGGCAGGAAGGGGTCCTCACGCAGCTCCTCAGGCGTGGGCTGCACCACGTCGGCGACCGCCGCGTACGTCGTGCCCGCGCCGACATCACCCTCGATCAGGACCGAGCCGCCCACGGGGTCCCATCGCATGCCGTCGAGCTGCGCGTCGGTCGAGCGGGGGGGATAGGGGAGCGGCAGCCACGGCAGGGTGAGCTCGCCGGTCGTCGTGAACGTGACCTCGGTCGTCTCGCCCGGCGCCGCGACCGGAGTGCTCGTGGCGAGCGTCGCCCCGGGCCTGATCTCGAGGGTGGCGGGGGCAGGATCGGGGCTCCAGGCGTGGCCATCGAAGTTCGGCAGGGCGACCATCCGCCAGTACCGCCCGACGTCGGCCTCGACGTCGAACACGGAGAGGATCTCGTCGCGCTGCAGGCTCTCCTGCACCGACACCAGCGGGTCGATGCGCACACGGTCGTCGTCGGTGGCGGAGAGGTCGATCACGCCTCGAGAGCCGAAGCCCGGGAGCACGACGGGGACGATCGCGGCGACCATCACCGCGGCGGCCGCGACGCGTCTCGCCCCGCGCCCGGCCGCGACGTCGAGCCTCGAGACCCGGCCGGGGCTCGTCCACACCGGACCCCACCCCTGCACCCGGCGGAGACCGTCAGCGAACAACAGCGCGGTGGCCGCGACGAGGAAGAGCAGGCCGAAGATCGGGCGGACCACGTCCTCCAGCACCGAGTCGGCGAAGCCAACGAGCGCGATCGGCGGGAGCAGGGCGAGCAACGGGCTGCCGGCACGGAACGCGAGCGAGTGTGCGGCGAAGACCGCGGCCCAGACACCGGCGATGCCGGCGAGCATGAGCGGCGCGAGCGGCGGTGCGGGGGCCACCTGTACCCGTGCTTGCTCACCCACCCGGGCCGCAGCGT
Source organism: Actinomycetota bacterium (assembly GCA_035697485.1). Taxonomy (NCBI): domain Bacteria; kingdom Bacillati; phylum Actinomycetota; species Actinomycetota bacterium. Next base: position 79,173 of record DASSCU010000033.1, on the reverse strand, counting down.
CGAGCGACGCCCTGAGGGTCTCGAGCGTCGGGAGCCCGAACCAGGTGGTCTCGGGGAACACCAGCAGCCCGATCGTGACGGCGAGCCCCGCGGCGCTCGCGATCGTCGCGAGCACCAGGCTCCGGCGCTCGAGCGCCGCCGCGATCAGGGCCGAAGCCACCCCGGCGGCCAACAGCCGAAGCGTCGGACCGTTGGCCTGGAAGACGCGGCCCAGCGCGATCGCCGACGCGGCCGCGACGAGCACGGTCGCGACGCCGGCGATCAGACGCTGCGTGCGAGCGGACGTTCCCTGGGTGCGTGCCATCGTTCCTTCAACGGGGTCGAGGGAGTCAACACGATGCAGTCCCAGCCGGCCCGGGCGAACGCCAAGTTGGCCTGGGTCGCCCTCCCTTCCAGCTGGGCGGCTCGTCCGGGGGGCAGGGTCTGTGGATCCACGGGATGCACGAGCACGACGAGCTTCGGACCGTAGCCCGCGCCGGCTCGGATCAGCGACGACAGCTCGCCGGGCGCCGGCGGTGCTGCCACATAGACGAGCGAGGTGTCGGCCGACGCTCCCGTGCGCAGGTGCGCGAGTGACGGGCCGACCGAGCGGGCCGAGGCGTGGCTGATGCTCGAGAGCGCGTCGAGGAATCGCTCCTCGCTCACGGTGGCCGGCTGCGCCTCGGTAGTGCCGAGGCGCAGCGCGAAGCCTCGCTGCGCCAACAGGACGCCGAGCGTGGCGGCGACCGAGACGGCGCGCTCGAACGCGGGGGAATGGGACTGCCCGAGCGCGTGCCCCCGGTTGTCCAGGAACACCAGCCCGCTCGCGCGCCTGGACGACTCGTCCTGGCGGATCATGAGGTCGCCGGTGCGGGCGACCGACGGCCAGTGGATGCGCCTCAGATCGTCACCGAGCTGGTACTGGCGCATCGTGTAGTACTCCTCGCCGGTCCGGAAGAGCTGCCGGGCCCTCGTGGCTCCCCAGTTCGGCCCGAGCCCCGAGTCGGGGGCGGCGAACAGGTCCTCGATCTCCGGCGTGACGAGGAGCTCGTCGAGCTCGTCGAACTCCAGGTGCTGGCGCGTCAGGGCGAACGGGTCGGACACGTCGACCGTGAGTGGTCCCAGCCGGTATCGCCCTCGGGTCTGCGGCAGCACCGTGTAGGCCACGCCCTGCGATCCCTTCCCCGGCAGGCCCGACACCACGAGACGCGAAGGACGCCCGAGCGCGGCCGGCAGGCGGTCCTCGACCAAGAGCACCGGCGAGGGCGCCGGCGATCCGTTCTCGACGTCGAGCCGCACGGTGATGCGCGTGCCCGGCGGCACGCGAACGTCGGACAACCGACGGCGGATGCGCAGCTTCGTGCGACCCCACCGCACGAACGCCCCAGCCAGGAACGGCAGGGCGATGAGGCCGATCGCGACGACCTCCATCCCTGCCGATCCCACGAGACGGGCCGCGACCCACATCGCGAGGCCGACGCCGAAGACGACGAGTCCCCGGCCCGATGGCATCAGGGGTTCTCCGCGACCGGTACCGGCACCTCGTCGAGGATCTCCTGCAGGACGACCTCGGTCGAGCGCCCGGTCATGACGGCGTCGGCCGTGACGATGATGCGGTGTCCGAGCGCCGGCAGGGTCAGCGCCTTCACGTCGTCGGGGATCACGAAGTCGCGCTCATCGGCAGCCGCGTACGCGCGGGCCGCACGCAGGATCATGAGGGACGCGCGCGGGCTCGCGCCCAGATAGACGTCGCCGTGGCGCCGGGTCGCCTCGACGAGGTCGACGATGTAGCGACGCAAGGCCGGCGCGACGTGCACCAGGCGTGCCTGCTCGATCATCTCCGCGACCCCCGGGGCGTCGCTCACCGGCCCGATCTCCTCGAGCGGCTGCGCGCCGGCCGTATGGCTGCCGAGGATCTCGGTCTCGATCTCGCTGCTCGGGTACCCGATCGACAGGCGGAGCATGAAGCGGTCGAGCTGCGCCTCGGGGAGCGGGTAGGTGCCTTCGTGCTCGATCGGGTTCTGCGTCGCGATCACCATGAACGGCGTTCCCAGCGGGTGGGTCTCGGTGTCGACCGTGACCTGGCGCTCCTCCATGCACTCCAGCAGTGCCGACTGGGTCTTCGGCGAGGCCCGGTTGATCTCGTCGCCCAGCACGATGTTGGCGAAGATCGCGCCCGGCTTGAACTCGAAGTCGCGCTGTTCCTGGTTGAAGACGTTCACGCCGGTCACGTCGGTGGGCAGCAGGTCGGGGGTGAACTGGATGCGGCGGAACGAGCAGTCGATCGATCGAGCGATCGACTTCGCAAGCATCGTCTTGCCGACACCTGGGACGTCCTCGATCAGCAGGTGCCCCTCTGCGATCAGCGCGACGAGAGCGAGCCGGATCTCGGGGTGCTTGCCGCGCACCACCCGTTCGACGTTCGACTCGATCTCGTGGAACCGGGCCGCGAACCGCGTCCAGTCCTGGGAACGCTCCTCGACCTCCACCCGCACCTCCGACCGGCTCGCTGTACCCCGAGGCAACCCGGTCATCGTACGCCACATGGAGCAGAAGGCCGATCCGTGAAGGCCCGCCGCCATGGGTGCCCGGGGGGGATGCGGGCAGATTCCCGCAACACGCACCCGCGGGGGCGGCCCGCGATCGGGGCCAGCGAGGTGTGCGACGACCGGGCCGATGCTCGCGGACGCCCCGCGCGGCCCCTATTCGCAACTCCAGGCATCGCGCTCGACCCGGCCGTCGCAGGGGTACAGATTACACAGATGTGATTCGTCGCGTCGAGCCCCCGAGTCCGCCGAGGCCACCGTAGACTGCCCTGCATGGGACGTGCGCTCGTCCTCAATGCGACCGACCTGCCGCTGGCGGTGGTGCCAGCGCGTCGTGCCGTGGTGCTCGTCCTGAAGGAGAAGGCTGAGGTCGTGCTCTCCAACGGCATGATCTTCCACTCCGAGCGCCTGGTGATCGAGGCCCCCTCGGTCGTGCGCCTGCGTCGTTACGTTCGCGTGCCCTACCGCCCGCATGCGCCCCTCACGCGTCGTGCGGTGTTCGCGCGCGACGAGTGGAAGTGCCAGTACTGCGGCGGGTCGGCCGAGAACCTCGACCACGTGCTGCCGCGCTCGCGGGGCGGGATGCACGTGTGGGAGAACGTGGTCGCGGCCTGCCGCAGGTGCAACGCGAAGAAGGAAGACCGCACGCCCGCCGAGGCCGGCTTTCACCTCGCCCGCCAGCCGTTCGCGCCGCGGGACGGGTTCCACCTCACGCTCGGCCATCTCGAGCCTGGCTGGGAAGACTTCCTGATCTAGCCCCGGCCGCACGCCGAGCGCGCCGCACCCCGATCCACCCGCGACCTGCCGTCGCATGCCTTCCACCCGAACACATGTTCACGTTGACGAGGTGGAGTGATAGTGGCATAAACGTGGGGCTCAGTGGAGGAAAGGGGAGGAGGCGTGGCCGAACTGCTCGGCACGCACAGCTACCAGCTCGACCCGAAGGGCAGGGTCTCGCTCCCGGCGAAGTTCCGGGCCGCGTTCGTCGACGGCTGCTGGATCACCGTGGGGCAGGATCGGTGCCTCTACGTCTTCCCCAGGGCCGAGTGGCAGCGGCGCTCCGACGAGGTCGCGTCCTCTCCTCTTTCCGACACCGACGGCCGCGCGTACTCACGCATGTTCTTCGGCTCCTCCGAAGAGGCGAAGCTCGACGGGCAGGGGCGGGTCACGATCCCGCAACGCCTGCGGGAGGCCGTCGGCATCGACAAGGACGTCGTTGTGCTCGGCGTGCGGGACCGGATGGAGGTCTGGGATCGCGAGACGTACGAGAGCTACACCGCAGGATTCGCCGACGCGTACCAGACCGGTGCGCTCGATCCCAGGAGGTAGGGCGCACATGGCAACGATGGCCCCCGGTCCACGGCGTACGGAGCCGACCAAGCTCGGCGCGGAGGTACGACAGAGCTTGTCCCTGATCGGCATGACGGCGCTCACGCTCATCGCGTCGATCGGTATCGGCATCCTCGCCGGGCAACTGGGTTGACGTGGGGGAGCGGGGTGCGACGGGAGCGAGCGGGCCGCACGAGCCGGTCATGGTCACAGAGGTGGTCCGCTTCCTCGTCGACGAGTCACCCCGAGCCGGGACGGTCGTGGACATGACGCTCGGAGCGGGAGGACACACCGAGGCGCTGCTCCGGGCCGGCGCCGAGCGGGTGATCGGGATCGATCGCGACGCGCGCGCGCTGGCCCTCGCCGACGAGCGGCTCGCCGTCTTCGGCGATCGCTTCCGATCGGTCAGAACGACCTTCGACGAGGTGGACGACGAGCTCACCGGGGGGCCGGTCGACGGCGTGCTCTACGACCTCGGCGTCTCGTCGATGCAGCTCGACCGGGCGGATCGCGGTTTCAGCTATCGCGACGACGGCCCGCTCGACATGCGCATGGCGGGTGCCGACGACGACGAGCCCACGGCCGCCGATCTCGTGAACTCGTTGCCGGAACGCGAGCTCGCCGACCTGATCTACGAACTCGGCGGCGAACGACGTTCGCGCCGCATCGCGCGGGCGATCGTCCGGCGCCGACCGATCACCTCCACCGATCAGCTCGCCGGCGTCATCGTGGGCGCTGTGGGACGACGACCGGGGGGCCCCCACCCCGCGCGTCGCACGTTCCAGGCGCTCCGCATCGCGGTCAACCGGGAGATCGAGGGGCTCGCCGCCTCCCTGCCTCAGGCGGTCGGGCTCCTCGCTCCCGGGGGCCGCGTGGTCGTGATCGCGTACCACTCGCTGGAGGACCGCGTCGTCAAGACGACGTTCCGCGACGACGAACGCCTCACGCTGCTGACGAAGAAGCCGCTGCGCCCATCCGAGGACGAGGTCGCTCGGAACCCGCGCGCGCGCAGCGCGATCCTCCGCGCCGCCGAGCGAGCCGAGGTGGCCGCGTGAGCGTTCCCGCACGGAACCTCCCCGCTCCCCGGCCGCCCGCTCGCGGGGCGCGTCCCGTGCCGCGACCCGCGGCGCGCTCGACACCCTCCACCCCTCCCCAGCGTCGAGCGCGCCGCGGGTCCACCCCCGCCTTCTGGTTCCTCGCGGCGATCGTCGTCTCGGCGCTCGTCTTCCTCGTCGTCGGGCTGAACGCGATGGTCGTGAACACGACCTACCGCACCCAGGCGATCGAGCAGCGGGTGCGAGCCCTCGAGGAACGGCACGAGGATCTCGACGTCGAGGTGGCTCGCCTCTCGTCGCCGTCGCGCATCGCGGAATGGGCCGACGTCGTGGGCATGGTCGTGCCGGGCCCCGGGGAGTCGGTGATCCTCCGGGTGCCGGGGGAGCCGCGGCGAACGGAAGCCTCGAACGGTGATCGTTCGGGGACCGGCGCATGACGCGACCCCCGGTGACGAGGCTCGTCGCGATGCTGACCCTGATGATGCTCGCCTTCGGGGGCATCGTCGTCCGGCTCGCCTTCCTGCAGGTCCGCGACAACCCCGAGCTCGAGGCGCTGGGTCTGCAACAGCGCGTGCGGACGATCACATTGCCCGCTCGCCGCGGGGAGATCGTCGATCGCTCGGGCGTGCCGCTCGCCGTCACCCGGGAGGCCCGCGACGTGTACGTGGACCCTCGCTACGTCGTCGATGCCCGCGCCGAAGCCGAGACGATCGCCCAAGTGCTCGACCTGCCCGAACGTGAGGTGCGGACAGCGCTCGAGAGCGACGGCACGTTCGCCTTCATCGACCGGCAGGTCGATCTGGAGGTCGCGGAGGAGCTCGAGGCGCTCGCCCTGCCCGGCATCGGTTTCCTCGAGGTGCCGAAGCGCTACTACCCGGCCGGGGCACTCGCGGCGCAGGTGTTGGGGTTCGTGAACGTCGACGGGGACGGTGCAGCGGGCCTCGAGAGCGCCTTCGACGACGTGCTCGCGGGCATCCCTGGTGAGCGCACCGCCGAGATGTCGGCCGACGGGTTGCCCATCTCGAGCGGGCTCGACACGCTGGTCGAGCCGGTGCCTGGCTCGACGATGCACACGACGATCGACCGGCAGATGCAGTACATGGTGCAGGCCGCGCTCGAACGCGCGGTGAAGGCCAATGGGGCGCTGGGCGGGACGGCGGTCGTGATGGACCCTGCCACGGGCGAGGTGCTGGCGATGGCCACCTACCCCTGGTTCGACCCCAACGAGTACAGCGAGGCGCCGGTCGACGCGATGCGCAACCGCGCGGTGACCGACGCGTTCGAGCCGGGCTCGGTCAACAAGATCATCACGGCGGCAGCGGCGCTCGAGACCGGTGCGGTCTCCCTCGAGGAGCGTTTCCGCGTCCCCGCATCGATGAAGGTCGGCCCGTTCACGATCCGTGATTCCCATGAGCACCCGGTGGAGTCGATGACGATCGGGGACATCATCACGGAGTCGAGCAACATCGGCGCCGCGCTGATCGCCGAGCAGGTGGGGAGCGTCACGCTCGGCTCCTTCATGGAGAAGTTCGGATACGGGAGTCCCACCGGAGTCGGGTTCCCGGGCGAAGCGTCCGGCGTGCTGCTGCCCGGCGGAAGCTGGGACGAGGTGATCCGCGCGACGGTCTCCTACGGCCAGGGCATCTCTGTGACCCCGCTGCAGATGGCCAACGTCTACGCCACGATCGCGAACGGCGGGCGCTGGATGCAGCCGACGCTCGTGCGCGGCTTCGAGGCACCCGACGGCTCGTTCCGCGAAGCCGACGCGAGGCGGACCCACCGGATCATCCGCCCCGACACGGCGCAGCTGCTGACGGGCATGCTCGCGTCCGCCGTCGAGGAGGGGACGGGTGTGAACGCGCAGATCCCCGGGTACCAGGTGGCGGGCAAGACCGGCACGTCGCGCAAGCTCGATGTCTACGGCCACTACGTGCAGCGCTATCACGCCTCGTTCGCCGGGTTCCTGCCTGCCGCCGACCCCCGCGTGGTGATCGCAGTCTCGATCGACGAGCCCCGCACCGTCTACGGCGGCCTGGCGGCGGCGCCCTTGTTCCAGGAGATCGCGCGGTATGCGATCCAGCGCCTCGCGATCCCGGCTGCACCCCCGGTGGCGCTGCCGCCGAACGCCCTGGGAACCTCCTGATGGCTACCGGCCGGCGGCCGGGGGCGCGGGTAAGCTCGGAACCGGTGGCTTCCCCGTCGGTGTCCCCCCCGTCCTCGCCTGCGTTCCCGCCGATCCCCCTCTCGGCGCTGGTCGACGCCGTCCCCGATGCCGAAACTCGGGGCGACACGGCGCTCTCGATCCTCGACGTCACCCACGACTCCCGCGCAGTCACCACCGGTGCCTTGTACTGCTGCGTGCAGGGCGCGACGGCCGACGGGCACGACTTCGCTCGCGCAGCGCTCGATGCGGGCGCCGCCGCGCTCGTCGTCGAGCGGTGGCTCGACCTGGCGGCTCCCCAGGTGCTCGTGCACTCGGTCCGCGAGGCGATGGGTCCGATCGCGGCGCGAGCGTTCCGCGATCCCGCCGAGGCGATGACCATGCTGGGGGTCACCGGTACGAACGGGAAGACCACGACGACCTACCTGCTGGAGGCGATCGCCCGTCGAGCGGGCGTGCGTCCGGGGGTCATCGGCACCACGGGGGCTCGCGTGGACGGCGAGCCGATCCCGCTCGACCGGACGACCCCCGAGGCTCCCGATCTGCACCGACTGCTCGCCCGCATGCGCGACGGCGGGGTGGGTCTGGTGGCGATGGAGGCGTCGTCGCACGCGCTCGAGCAGCACCGGATCGACGGCGTGGTCTACGACGCGGTCGCGTTCACGAACCTCTCGCAGGACCACCTCGACTACCACGCGTCGATGGAACGGTACTTCGCGGCCAAGGCGGTCCTGTTCACGCCTCGGCACGCTCGCCGGGGATTCGTCAACGCGGACGACTCGTGGGGCCGTCGGTTGCTGACCTCTCCCGAGATCCCGATGTCGACGTTCGCGGTCGACGCCGACGCCCGGCTCCGAGCCGCCGACGTCGAGGTCACCCCGTCGGGGCTCGCGTTCCGGGTCGACGGTCTCACCGTGCGGTCCTCGTTGCGCGGCGCCTTCAACGTCTCGAACTGCCTGGCCGCGATCGCGCTGGCGCGGGCCGTGGACCTGGCCGACGAGGCGATCGTTGCGGGCATCGCCGACGTGGGCGAGGTACCCGGGCGGGTGGAGCCGGTCGACGAGGGACAGGAGTTCCTGGTGGTGGTGGACTACGCGCACACGCCGGATAGCATCCTCGGCGTGCTGCAGGCCACGCGCCCGCTGGCCACGGGCCGGCTGATCGTCGTGTTCGGTTGCGGGGGAGACCGCGACCGCGCCAAGCGACCCGTGATGGGGAGGGCGGCCACCTCGACCGCCGACCTCACGATCATCACGTCGGACAACCCGCGCTCGGAGGATCCGCTCCAGATCGTGGCGGCGATCGAACGCGGGGCGGTCCAAGGGGGCGGCGATTATCGGATCGAGCCCGATCGCCGGGCGGCGATCGCCCTCGCGCTCACCGAAGCATCGCCCGGAGACGCGGTGGTGATCGCTGGCAAGGGGCACGAGGGGTATCAGGAGTTCGCCGATCGCACGGTCGAGTTCGACGATCGCGCCGTTGCCCGCGAGGAGCTGCGGGCGCTCGGGGGACCGGCATGATCGCCCGATCGCTGTCCGCGATCGCGCGGGAGGTCGGCGGCAGGCTCGTCGGCCCCGACGCGGAGATCACCCACGTGGTGAGCGATTCGCGGCTCGCGGGTCCCGGGGCCCTGTTCGTCGCCCTCGCGGGTGAGCGGACCGAGGGGGCGCGCTTCGTGGGGGACGCCCTCGCGCGGGGCGCGACGGGGGTGCTCGTGCCCGAGGGCGTCGCCGTGCCGGGTTCGGGCATCGTGGTCGCCTCGACCGGGGAGGCCCTGCTGAAGCTCGCCGCGGCCGAACGCACCTACTCATCGGCGACCGTGGTCGGGATCACCGGGGCGAACGGCAAGACCAGTACGAAGGACATGGCGGCGATCGTGCTGTCCCGGAAGTTCCGGACCCATGCGAGCCCGGGATCGTTCAACAACGAGATCGGGCTGCCGATGACGATCCTCGGGGCGGATCCGCTGACCGAGGTGATCGTCGCGGAGCTCGGGGCCCGTCGCAAGGGCGACGTCACGCTGCTCAGCGAGGTCGCGAAGCCGGTGATCGCCGTCGTCACCAACGTGGGCGTGGCGCACATCGAGGTCTTCGGGTCCTGGGAAGCGATCGTCGAGGCCTCCGCGGAGCCGGTCGAGGCCGTCCAGCCGGAGGGCTGGGTCGTCCTCAACGCCGACGATCCGGTCGTCGCGGGCTACCGTTCGCGCACCGCCGCGCAGGTCGTCACGTTCGGCGTGCACGCGGAGGCCGACGTGCGGGCGGAACGGGTCGTGGTCGGGCCCGAGGGCACGGCCTCGTTCACCCTCGTGATCGGAGAGGAGCGCGTCCGCGTCGACCTCCAGGTCGCCGGCGAGCACATGGTGCCCAACGCCCTCGCCGCTGCGGCGGTCGGGCGGATCCTCGGCGTGCCCATCGAGGCCTCGGCCGAGGCGCTCGGCGCGGCGGCCGTCTCCCGCTGGCGGATGGAGACGTTCGCCACGCCGGAGGGCGTTCGCGTGATCAACGACGCGTACAACGCCAATCCAGAGTCGATGGCGGCGGCGCTCAAGACCGCCCGCAAGATGGCGGCCGACGACCGGCTGATCGCCGTCCTCGGCCACATGGCCGAGATCGGCCCGATCGCCGGCGAGGCGCACGAGCGCGTGGGCGACCTCGCGGCGCGGCTGCCGGTCGACCGGCTCGTGACGGTCGGGCCCGATGCCAGGCCGATCGCCATGTCCGCGCTCCGAGAGGGCGTGGAGCCCGAGAACGTCGCCTCCTACGACGACCCCGGGGAGGCGCTCGCCGACGTGCGGATGCACGCACGGGCCGGTGACGTCGTGCTGTTCAAGGGTTCGCGCGTCGCGGGGCTCGAGGCCGTCGCGGAGGCGTTGCGGTGATCTCGATCCTGGTGGCGGGGGCGATCGGCCTGACGGTGACGCTGCTCGGGACCCCGATCGCGATCAAGGCCTTCACGGTCTGGGGGTGGGGCCAGCGCATCCGCGAAGACGGTCCCCACACGCACATGGAGAAGATGGGAACCCCGACGATGGGCGGCATCGTGATCCTCGCCGGCCTGCTGCTCGCCTACCTCGCGACGCGGTTCACGACCCAGTTCGACGGGCCCGTGACCCCGGCGGGGCTCGCGCTCGTCGTGGCGGTGGTGGGCTTCGGGCTGGTCGGCTTCCTCGACGACTTCATGAAGGTCCGCAACCGCCGGTCGCTGGGGCTGACGAAGCTGCAGAAGTTCGGCGGCACCGCGCTCGTCTCTGTCCTGTTCGGCCTGATCGTCGTCCGGTCGAGCGACGAGACGGGCATCAGCACGAACCTGTCGTTCATCCGGCCGACCGCGCTCGCGCTCGGGGTGTTCTTCCTCGTGTGGGTCTTCTTCGTGCTGACCGCGTCGTCGCACGCGGTGAACCTCACCGACGGCCTCGACGGGCTGGCCGCGGGGTCGAGCGCCCTCGTCTTCGCGTCCTACGTGTTCATCGCGTTCTGGGAGTTCCGGCACCTCTGCTTCGAGGCGGAGGGCATCGCCCTGCAGGGATGCTTCGACGTGAACGGACCCGCGATGCTCGACAACGCGATCGTGGCGGCGGGCATGATGGGGGCACTCGCCGGCTTCCTGTGGTGGAACGCCGCCCCCGCGCGCATCTTCATGGGTGACACGGGCGCCCTCGCGATCGGGGGGCTCCTGGGCGGCCTCGCGATCACCACGAACACCCAGCTCCTGCTCGTGATCCTCGGCGGCCTGTTCGTGATGGAGACGATGTCGGTGATCCTGCAGGTCATCTCGTTCCGCGGGTTCGGTCGGCGCATCTTCCGCATGTCACCGATCCACCACCACTTCGAGCTGGTCGGGTGGCCCGAGTTCACGGTGATCGTGCGCTTCTGGATCATCGCAGGCCTCTGCGTCGCCGTGGGGCTCGGGCTGTTCTACTACGACTTCATCCAACAAGGAGGGCTCGAGTGAGCGGGCGCTTCGAGGGTGAGCGGGCGGTGGTGGTCGGTGCCGGCGTGGCCGGGTCCTCGGCCGCGCGCGTGCTCGCGGCCGAGGGTGCCTCGGTGCGCGTGACCGAGGCGCGGCCCGTGTCCGAGCTGTCCACGACAGCGGCGCTGCGCGAAGCCGGCGTCGAGATGCTGACCGGCGGGCACGATCCCGAACACCTCGACGACGCGACGCTCGTCGTGACCGGTCCGGGTGTCCCCGAGGCAGCTCCGGTCCTCGCGTGGGCGCGCGAGCGGGGGGTCCCAATCTGGAGCGAGATGGAGCTCGGTGCCAGGGTCGCCGAGGTCCCCTACCTGGGTGTGACGGGGACCAACGGCAAGACGACGACGACCAGCATGATCGAGACCTGCTTGCGCGCCGACGGTGTCGACGCCGTGGCGTGCGGCAACATCGGGCACCCGTTCCCCGAGGCGGCGCGCGAGGGACACGAGGTGCTGGTCGTCGAGTGCTCGTCGTTCCAGCTGCGGATGCAGGAGTCGTTCCATCCCCGGGTCTCCGTGCTCCTGAACCTGGCGCCTGATCACCTCGACGAGCACGGATCCTTCGAGGCCTACGCCGAGACCAAGGCGCGGATCTACGCAGGCCAGGGACCGGGGGACACGCACGTCGGCAACCGCGACGATCCGGCGGCGGCCGCGCGCTCGGCTGAGGCCCCATGCGACGTCGTGTGGTTCCGAACGGGAGCGCCGGCCGCCGGCGAGGTGGGCTACGATGGCGATGCGCTCGTCTCGAGCCTCACGGGGGAGACCGAGCGTCTCGGTCACATCGACGGGACGGCCGGGATGCGCGCCGACGCCGCGGCGGCAGCCGCGGCCGCGCTCGCGTTCGGCGTCTCCGCAGACGGTGTGCGCCACGGACTCGACGGCTTCGTGCCGGCGCCGCATCGCGGTCAGGTCTCGGTCGTCGTCGACGGCGTGGTGTTCATCGACGATTCCAAGGCCACGAACGTGCACGCGGCGCTCGCCGCGCTCGATGGCGTCGACGACGTCGTCCTGATCGCCGGCGGCAGGGCCAAGGGCGTCGACCTGTCCCCGCTGGTGACCCGCGCCGAGCGCATCCGGGCGGTGGTCGCGATCGGCGAGGCCGCCCCTGAGGTCGCGCGGGTCTTCGACCGGGTGCGGCCGGTGCATCGGTCGGGCACGATCGAGGAAGCCGTGCGGGCCGCCTTCGGGCTCGCCCGGCCCGGGGGGCGAGTGTTGCTGGCCCCCGCATGCGCGAGCTGGGACCAGTTCACCGACTACGCCGAACGCGGCGACCGTTTCGCGGCAGCCGCCCGCGGGCTGCAGCAGGAGGTGGGCGCGGGTGGCCGGTAGGAAGTCCGCCGGGCGGCGGCACCACCTGCACGTGGTCCGCACGCCCGGTTCCCGTGCGGCCGCGATGCACGCCGCCCGAGTCAACGTCCTGCTCCTGCTCGTCCCGACCGCGGTGCTCACGATCCTCGGGCTGACGATGGTGCTCTCGGCCGGTTCGGTCTCGGCGACCCAGGGATACGACGGCAACCCGTTCTGGTACTTCCAGCGACAGGGGGCCTACGCGGTCGTCGGCGTCATCGCGCTGATGGTGGCCGTGCGGCTCCCCCACGCCGTGTGGCAGAAGATCGCGGTGCCGGCGGTCGTCCTGCTCGTGCCGTTGATGCTGGTCGCCCTGCATCATTCGGCGGGGTCGTCGCTGTACGGGGCCTCGAGGTGGATCGACCTCGGCTACCTCACGCTGCAGCCCTCGGAGTTCATGAAGCTCGCGATCGTGGCGTTTGCCGCGACCGTGCTCACGAAGAAGTGGGGCACGCTCGACGACCCCGTGCACCTGCTGATCCCGCTCGCCCCGGTGGTGCTCGGGGTGGCCCTGCTCGTGATCCTGCAGCGCGACCTCGGCACCACCGTGATCATCTGCGGTTCGGTCTTCCTGCTGATGTTTGCCGCCGGGATCCGCCTGCGCTACCTGGCCGTCACCGGTGCGGTCGCGCTCGCCGGCGCCGCGTTCCTGATCTTCGGCGAGGCCTATCGGCGGACCCGATTCATCGACGCGTTCCTGAACCCCTGGAATGATCCGGACGGGGCAGGGTTCCAGCTGATCCAGGGCATGATCGCGTTCGGTTCGGGCGGGTGGACCGGGGTCGGCCTCGGTGCGAGCCGCCAGAAGTGGGACTACCTGCCCAACGCGCACTCCGACTTCATCTTCGCGATCATCGGCGAGGAACTCGGGCTGCTCGGGGCGCTGTTCGTGCTGGCGATGTTCGCGGTGCTCCTGTTCGCCGGGGTCCGCATCGCGATCGCCGCGCCGGACACCTTCGGGCGCCTGATGGCCGCAGGCATCACCGGATGGATCGGGCTGCAGACGATCATCAACCTGGGGGCGGTCACCGGGCTGATGCCGATCACGGGCGTGCCGCTGCCGCTGCTGTCGTTCGGCGGCACCGCGCTCGTCGTCACGCTCGCCGGGATCGGGGTCCTCGCCGGCGTCGCCCGCGCGAGCATCCAGGCCGTGCCACGTTCGACGCCGGCGCGCTCGTCCCGCACACGCGGCCGCGCGCCGGCGCGTCGCGAGGCGCCCGCCGCTGGGGCGCGGGGAAAGACCGCCCGCCAGCACGCGGCGGGGGAACGGACCTCGCGATGAAGGTCGTGATGAGCGGCGGCGGTACCGCCGGCCATGTCTTCCCCGCCCTCGCGGTGGCCGAGCGACTGCGCGACCGCGGGCACGACGTTCGCTTCGTCGGTTCCGCCTCCGGACAGGAAGCCACCCTCGTACCCGGCGCGGGTTTTCCGTTCGTGCCGGTGCGGGTGGCGTCGGCCCAGACGCGGGTCTCGCTGCATACGGCGAAGGCCCTGTGGATGTCGTTCACGTCCGCGAGCGCCGTGCGTCCGTTGGTGCGCGCGGCTGACGTGGTCGTCGGCATCGGGGGCTACGCGAGCGCCCCCGCGATCCTGGCCGCCCGTCGGGTGCGGACCCCGATCGTGCTGATCGAACAGAACGGCGTGCCGGGGATCGTCAATCGCGTCGCCGCCCGATGGGCCGGCGCGGTCGCCACGACGTTCGAGGCGACGGCCGAGCGGCTCCCGCCGGGCATCCGGGTCGTCCGCACCGGCAACCCCGTTCGGCGCCGGATCGCCGAGGTCGTGGCCGAACGCGTCGATCGCCGCGCCGAAGCGCTCCGCGCGTTCGAACTCGACACCGACCGCCGCACGGTGTCCGTGTTCGGCGGAAGCCAGGGGGCCCGCCAGCTCGACCGCACGGTCGCGGCAGCGATCGGCGAGCTCCGCGGGCGGCACGATCTTCAGCTGCTCGTCTCGACGGGCGCCGCCCACGAGGGCGAGGTCGCGCCGGCCGCTGAGGCATCGGGTGACCTGCTCGTGCGCGTCGAGGGGTTCATCGAGCGCATGGATCTCGCCCTCGCGGCGACCGACCTCGCCGTCGCACGAGCGGGGTCGGGCACCATCTCGGAGCTCGCCGTGTGCGGGGTGCCGTCGCTCCTCGTGCCCTACCCCCACGCCACCGAGCATCATCAGGAGGCCAACGGCCGTGAGGTGGAGCGCGCGGGCGGCGCCGAAGTCGTGCTCGAGGCGGAGTTGACGCCGACGGTCCTCGCCCGGCGGGTCGCGGCGCTCATCGACGACGAACCCCGACGTGCCGCGATGTCCAGGGCGATGCTCGCGTGGGCGCGCCCGGATGCCGACGAGCGTATCGCGGACCTGGTCGCGGAGGTCGCCGCATGAGGTCGTACGCCCCGCCCTCCGGCAGCATCCCCACGCTGCCCGTGCCGAGCCTCGACGGGATCAGCTCGGTGCACATGATCGGCGTCGGCGGGGCGGGCATGCGCAACCTCGCCCGCCTGCTCCTCTCCCGGGGTATCGAGGTCCGCGGCTCCGACATGAAGGACTCGAAGGGGGTCCGGGAGCTGGTCGCGGCGGGCGCCGACGTGTGGGTCGGACACGACCCGGAGCGGCTGGGGACCCCGGACGCGGTGATCATCTCGAGCGCGATCGGTGACGCCAACCCAGAACTCCGCGCGGCGAGGGAGCGCGCCCTGCCCGTGTGGGCGCGGCAGCAGGCCCTCGCCGCTCTCGTGGCCGGGCATCGGGCGGTCGCCGTCGCCGGCACGCACGGCAAGACGACCACCACCTCGATGATCGCCGTGGTGCTCGAGCGGTGCGGGCTCGACCCGAGCTACCTGATCGGCGGCGACCTCAACGAGAGCGGGAGCGGCGCGCGGAGCGGAGGCGGCGACGTCTTCGTCTTCGAGGCCGATGAGAGCGACGGCTCCTTCCTGCTCGCTCGGCCGCACGTCGGCGTCGTCACGAACGTGGACGTCGACCACGTCGACTTCTACCCGGGTGGCCGAAGGGAGATCGAGGCGGCGTTCGGCGCGTTCGTCGCCAGGTGCGAACACGTGGTCGGCTGCGGCGACGACCCAGGCGTCCGCTCCGTGCTCGACGATGCCGCCGGAGCCGGAACACTCCGCTACGGCGTCGGCGACGGCAACGAACTCGTGGTCTCCGTCGACGAGCTCGGCCCCGACGGCGCGGTCGGGCGCATCCGCGGAGGCGAGGGCGTCGAGGCGGCGCTGCGGCTGCAGGTCGACGGCACCCACAACCTCTTGAACGCGGCGGCGGCGATCGGGGTCGCGGGTCTGCTCGGGGTCTCGCTCGCCGATGCCGCGGCCGCGGTCGGGGAATACGCCGGCGTGCATCGTCGGTTCGAGCGGCGCGGACGAGCTCGCGGCGCCGACTTCTTCGACGACTACGGGCACACCCCGACGGAGATGGCCGTCACGATTGAGACGGCCCGACGTCGACGGCCCTCGCGGCTGATCGCGTTGGTGCAGCCCCACCGGTACTCGCGCGTGCAGGCGCTCTGGCGAGAGCTCGGCGAGAGCGTCGCCGGCGCCGACCTCGTGCTCGTCACCGACGTCTACGGTGCGGCCCAGGATCCGATCCCCGGCGTGACCGGGAGGCTGGTCGTCGACGGCGTCGCGTTGGCGTCACCCTCGACTCCCGTGGTCTACCTGCCCCACCGCGCGGACGTGGTCGACTATCTGGATCGGGAGGTCCGCGAGGGAGACCTCGTCGTCACGATGGGCTGCGGCGACGTCTGGATGCTCGCCGACGCGGCGGTCGAGCGGCTGGGGGGAGGCGGCGACGGATGAGCGACAGCGCCCGAGCCGAGGCGATCCTTCGGGCCGCGTGCGGCGATCGGCTCCGCACGTCCTTCCCGATGGCACCGCTGACGACGTTCCGCATCGGCGGAGCGGCGGCCCTCTACCTGGAACCGGAGTCCGACGCCGATCTCGTCGCCGTCGCGCAGGCGGTCTCGCAAGACGATCTCCCGTACGTCGTGATCGGGAAGGGATCCAACGTGCTGGTCTCCGATCGCGGGTTCGACGGCCTCGTGCTTCGACTCGGGCGTGGCTACCGGTGGGTGGCGCGAGACGGCCTGCGGCTCACCGCGGGCGGGTCGATGCCGCTTCCTGCGCTGGCGGGCGTCGCCCTCCGGCACGCGCTCGACGGCCTGGCCTTCGGGGTGGCCATCCCGGCGACCCTCGGGGGAGCGGTGAAGATGAACGCCGGAGCGCACGGGGGGCAGATGGCCGACGTGCTCCTCGATGTCGAGGTCTTCCGGCTGGAGGAAGGGCGCGTGGACCGTGTGCCCGCCGCGCAGGCCGGGTTCTCCTACCGCCACTCCGAGCTGCCGTCCGACGCCGTCGTCACGGGTGCCGAGTTCCAGCTGCGATCGGGCGATCCGGTCACGATCCGAGCCGCGATGGACGAGGCACGGGCGTGGAGGAGGCGCACCCAGCCGCTCGCCGAGCCGAACTGCGGGAGCGTGTTCAAGAACCCGGTCGACGGGCATGCGGCACCTTTGATCGAGCAAGCCGGGATGAAGGGCGCCCGGGTCGGGAGCGTGCAGGTCTCGACCAAGCACGCGAACTTCATCGTGGCCGACGAGGGAGCCCACGCCGAGGACGTGCTCGCCTTGATCGACCTCGTCCGGCGGACGGTGGAGTCCCGCACGGGCGTCGTGCTGGAGCCTGAGGTCCGATTGATCGGGGGGTTCGATCGTGTCGGCGGATGAGCGGGCGACCGACCTGAGCGACCGCGCCACGCCGGAGCCCCCCGCCTCGATCGATCCCGCGCCGGTGCTCCGCCTTGACGAGGACCGTCGGCGCCGACTCCGCCCGTGGGCGATCGCCGGGGCGGCGAGCGTCGCCCTCGTGACGGGAACCGTCGCCCTCAGCTACAGCCCGATATTCGGGGCGAGGGTGGTCAAGGTCGAGGGTGAGGAACGCCTGGCGCCCCGACAGGTGATGCGGCTCGCCGGGATCGAGCGTGGGACCAACGTCGTCCACCTCGACACGAGCGTCGCCGAGTCTCGACTCGAGGCCGAGCCCTGGGTCCTCGATGCGACGGTCGCCAGGAGCTTGCCCTCCACGATCACGATCTCGGTGAGAGAGCGGATACCGGTGCTCGTCCTCGTCGCCGGCGAGACGAGGCAGCTGGTGGCCACCGACGGTACCGCGCTCGGGCGCGCGCCGAGGGACTCGGCGTTCCCCGAGGTGACCGCGGCGCCCGGATCCCGGTTGGGGCGCTCGGAGATCGAAGCCGCGGGGCTGGTCGTGCGGTCGATGGCTCCGGAGATGAGGGCACGCGTCGACTCGATCACGGTGACGGAGGACGGCAGCGTGTCGCTCGTCGTCGAGGGGGACGTGGCGGTCCGGTATGGGATCGTGGACGACACCGCGGCCAAGTCCCAGGCGCTGCGGGCGATCCTGCGCTACGCCGAGAACGAGGGGCGGGAGCTGATCTCCATCGACCTGTCCGCCCCCGCTGCCCCGACGGCGAGGTTCGTCGGATCCCAACAGCCGCTCTCGGGCCCCGACCCGTCGGCGGACGTGCCCCCTGTCGACCCCGCCATCGACGGCCACGGCACCGATGGGGGGGCACAGGGGGCTCCCTCGTCGTCGCCCTGACGTCTCGAAACTGTCATCGACGGAACAGCGCGAGCGAAGTCTCGACTTGACGGACCTGCTGAGACTTAGTAACTTGCCGCACTCTACGTCATGTAGATATAACAATAAGGCTTCAGTTTATGGTTATGGTTTCGTGGGTACAGCAATTCCCCAGTTCGTGGGTACGGCAATTCCCCAGGTAGAGCGAGCCACGGCTCGCGGAGGAAGACAGATGGACGTTCCCCAGAACTACCTCGCCGTCATCAAGGTGGTGGGTATCGGCGGCGGCGGCGTGAACGCGGTGAACCGCATGATCGAGGCAGGCTTGCGGGGCGTCGAGTTCATCGCCGTCAACACCGATGCCCAGACGCTGCTCATGTCCGACGCGGAGGTGAAGCTCGACATCGGACGCGAGACGACCCGAGGTCTGGGGGCCGGCTCCGATCCGGAGATCGGGAAGGGTGCCTCCACGGAGCACGCAGACGAGATCGAAGAGATCCTCAAGGGCGCCGACATGGTCTTCATCACCGCCGGGGAAGGGGGCGGCACGGGCACCGGCGGCGCGCCGGTGGTCGCCGAGGTCGCCCGCGGCCTCGGGGCGCTGACGATCGGGGTGGTGACCCGCCCGTTCGGCTTCGAGGGACGCAAGCGTGCGACCCAGGCGGACCTCGGCATCACCGAACTGAAGAAGGCCGTCGACACGTTGATCGTCGTCCCGAACGACCGCCTGCTCCAGGTCGCCGACCCGAACATGCCGATGGTCGAGGCCTTCCGCATGGCGGACCAAGTGCTGTTCCAGGGCGTCGACGGCATCACCTCGCTGATCACGACCCCCGGCCTGATCAACCTCGACTTCGCCGACGTGAAGTCGGTCATGTCGGGCGCCGGGTCGGCCCTGATGGGCATCGGTCTCGGCTCGGGCGCGGATCGGGCGACCGAAGCGTCGAAGGCGGCGATCAGCTCGCCGCTCCTCGAGAGCTCGATCGACGGTGCGAAGGGCGTGCTGCTCTCGATCGCCGGCCCGACCGACCTCACGCTTCACGAGGTGAACCAGGCGGCCGACGCGATCACGAAGGTGGCGCACCCCGACGCGAACATCATCTTCGGCGCCGTCGTCGACGACGCGCTGGGCGAGGAGGTGCGCGTCACGGTGGTCGCAGCGGGGTTCGACAAGGTGGCACCGAGCGCGACTGGCGGCAACCAGTTCGAGTCGCGCCTCTCGCGCCTACTCGAGGAACCCGTCCGCGGCGAGGGAGAGGAGACGCGCGAGCCGCTCCCGTCGATCCTGGCCGACGAGGGCGACGACGAGGGCGACGTCTTCATCACCGGCGAGCAGGAGTCGCAACCGTCTGTGTCGTTCGACGCCGAGGAGGACCTGGATATCCCGGACTTCCTGAAGAGCTGAGCGAGTATCCCGCTCCGCGCGGCCCGAGTGGGCGTGGGGGCGGGGAGGTTCCCACGCGAGGAGGCGCCCTTCCCCCGCCTCTTGGCCGAGAGACCTCCCCGCCCCCGTTCTCGTCTCCGCGGCTGCTCGACCCGGTGACCGCGCGCGCTCGCATGACACGATGACCGCATGACCGCCGGGCGAGACGAGGTGGTGCAGAACCTGCAGGCGATCCGGGCCGTCGTCGAGCGGGCCTGCGACCGGGCCTCGCGCGACCCCGGGTCGGTCCTGTTGGTGGCCGCCGCGAAGACCCAGCCGGCCGAGCCGATCGGGTGGGTGGTCGACGCCGGGGTCACGGCGATCGGCGAGAACTACGTGCGGGAGCTCCGCGCCGTGCACGACGTCGTGCCCGGCGCCCGCTGGCACTACATCGGCGCGTTGCAGGCGAGCTCCGCCCACCACGTAGCAGCCCTCGCCGACGTGGTGGAGACGCTCTCCGGCGAGCGGGCGACCCGCCGGCTCGCACGCCGGGCCGCCGCGCTCGGCCGCACCCTCGACGCCCTGATCGAGGTGGACTTCACGGGTTCGAGGGCGGGGGTATCGCCTGACGAGACGGCCCCGTTCGCTGACCTCGTCGCCGGGGTGGAGGGGCTCCGCCTGCGGGGGCTCATGACGATCGCGCCGATCGGCGAGAGCGCCGAGGACGCCCGCTACTGGTTTCGCAGGTTGCGCGAGCTGCGAGATGCGATCCGGGAGAACCACCCAGACGTGGTGGACTTGAGTATGGGGATGTCGTTGGATTACGAAGCTGCGATCGAAGAAGGCGCTACGATGGTTCGCATCGGAACGGCGCTGTTCGGCCCCCGGGATCGACCGGAGGAAATGGGCGGAGCGCCGAGATCTGGCCGATGACACGAGAGGAACGGAGATGGCCGGCGTGTGGAAGAAGACGCTGAACTACCTGGGGCTCGTCGAGGAGGACGAGGACTTCGTCGACGACATGCCCGAGGCCGACCCGGCGCCGGTGCGGCGCATGCGTCCGCAGGCGGTCCGCGAGGTTCCCGCCGAGGCCGAGGGGGTCGTGCGCACGATCGCCTCGCCGCGCCCCGTGTCGACCGGCATGAGCTCGATCCACAAGTCCGAGCCGAAGCGGTTCAACGAGGCCCGGGAGGTCGCCGACCGGTTCAAGGATGGCACCGCGGTCATCATGAACCTGCAGGCGACCGAGGACTCGATCGCGCGCCGGCTGGTCGACTTCGCGAGCGGGCTCGTCTACGGGCTCGACGGCAAGATCGAGCTGGTCGCGAACCGTGTCTACCTGCTCAGCCCCGCCGATGTCGAGGTCTCGGCCGAAGAGCGGGAGCGACTGGCCGGCACGGGCTTCTACAACCAGTTCTGACGCCCGTTCTCGCGCCCGGATCGGCGTTCGGCGACCCGGTTCCGGTCCTGCTGTTAGCCTCTCGACCCGATGAACCGGCTCATCTGCGTCGCGCTCACGCTCGTCTGGGTGATCCTGCTCGTGCGGGTCATCCTGAGCTGGGTCCAACTCGCCGGGTGGCACCCGCCCGCCACAGGTCCGCTCCGCTCCGCCTACGATCTGTTGTTCGACGTGACCGAGCCACCGCTGCGCGCGCTCCGGCGCATCATCCCCCCGGCAGGTATGTTCGACCTCTCGGTCGTGGTGGCGTTCATCATCATCTTCGTGCTGCAGACCGCGCTCTGCCGCTGACCAGGAGGGGTTCATGGGCAAGAAAGACACAGGGTTGGGCGAGGTGGTCGCCGCGCCGACGCGGCTCACCCCCGCCGACATCCAGCAGAAGGAGTTCCGGGTCTCGCGCTTCGGCGGCTACAAGATGCGCGACGTGGACGAGTTCCTCGACCAGATCACCGACTCGTTCACGGCCCTGACGGCCGACGTCGACCGCTTGCGCGCCGGAGCTGCCCCGGTCGTGGGAACGCCGGACCTCGGCGACGTTGCCCGGCAGGCGGACGAGATCATCGCGCGCGCGAGGGCGGAGGCGGCGCGTATCCTCGCGGAGGCCCGGGCGACCGCAGCCACGGGGTCGACCGCGAGCCCGAACGGACCGCAGGAACGGGCGGCCGTCACCGCGTTCATCGCGCAGGAACGCGAGTTCCTCCAGTCGCTGGCCGGGCTCGTGCAGGAGCACGCCGAGACGGTCAAGGGCATGGCGAAGTCGGCGCGATCGAGCCCTGAGGCGACGGCCGCGGCTGCGCCTCGCCAAGGGTCCGAGGCGAAGGCCGAGCCGGTGACGACCGAGTCGGCGAGCGATCGGCCCTCCGGTCCCCAGACCAACCCGCCGGCAGGCCGAGGATCCTCCGAGGCGACGACGGACGACACCACCCGCGTGCCCGAGAGCGACGACACCACCCGCGTGCCCGAGGGCGACGACACCGTCCGCATCGTCGAGGAGCCGGCCACCGCGGCCGCCTCCCGAGGCGAGGCGGACTCCGAGGGCGACCGATCCCTCCGCGAGCTGTTCTGGGGCGAGGACTGACCGACCCTCACGGGGGACGGCGGTACGGGCGCGACGTCGCCGGACGCTACCTCGCCGCGCTGGGGTTGGGAGCGCTCTGCCTCGTGAGCCTGCTCGCGGGCCTCGCCGTCGAACGAGGGGCGTTGCTCGTCGGGCTCGCGGTCGTGACCGGTTCGCTCGCCCTCGTCGCGCTCGCCGACGGCACCCTCAGGCGCGTGCGGGCGAGGCGTAGTCGGCTCGGCGCACGCTGATCCGCACAGGCTCGCCGTCGATCGACGTGTCCACGGCGGGGCCTTCGACCTCACCGTGGATCACGTCGACCGCAAGGGTCTCCCCGGCAACGGTGTCACGGTGGACGGTGAGCGCGTCGGACACGACCGGTCCGGCATCGACGCCGAGCTGGATGCGGTCGGAGATCTCGAGACCCGCTGCCTTCCGTGCCTCCTGGATCGCGCGGATCAGCTCCCTTGCCACCCCCTCGCGCCGCAGGTCGTCCGTCAGGTTGAGATCGAGCGCGAGCGTGACACCGCCCTCGCTCGCGACCCCCCAGCCCTCGCGGACATCCTGCGAGAGATCGACGTCGCCGGGCCCGAGCGTGACGCCGCCGTCGGAGGTGCGCACGACGACCGAGGCGCCCGTGGCGAGCTCGCCTGCGAGCGAGCCGTCGTCGGCCGCCAACGCGACCGCCACCTCCTTCACCCGTGGTCCGAGCGCCGGTCCCAGCGCCTTGAAGTTCGGCTTCGCATGCCATCTGCCGAACGACCCTACGGACTCGGCGAACACGACCCGGTGCACGTTCAGCTCTTCCGCGACCAACTCCAGCAGCGGTTCGAGGCCCTCGAGGCTGCCCGGGAGGTGCACGACGGCCTCGGCCAGCGGCTGGCGCACCCGCGTCTTCGTTTCGGTCCGCACGGTGCGACCCAGCCCGACGATCGTTCGCGCGGCCTCCATCGCGGCATCGAGCGCGTCGTCGATCGCCGCAACGTCGGCCTCCGGGTAGTCGGCGAGGTGCACCGAGTCGGGCCGCCCGGCCCGGCCGGCCGCGAGGTTCCGCCATATCGCGTCGGCGATGAACGGCGTGAATGGAGCGAGCAGCGTCGAGACCGTGACGAGGCACTCGAACAACGTGTGGAACGCCGCCGACGCGTCGGCTGCGTCCTCGCCGCCGGGGTTCCAGAACCGGCGGCGCGAGCGGCGCACGTACCAGTTCGAGAGGTCGTCGACGAAGCGCTCGATACGGCGGCCCGCGCCGGTGGCGTCGTAGGCGTCGAGGCCGTCGCGGGCGGCGACGACCGTGCGTGCGAGCTGGGACAGCACCCACCGGTCGAGCAGGGGCCGGTCGGCGACGGAGGGTGCAGGCGACGCAGGGTCGAACCCGTCGGCGGTCGCGTAGGTCACGAAGAACGCGTGCACGTGGCGCAGGGTCAGGAGGAACTGCCGCACCACGTCGTCGAGCACCTCGTGCCCGATGCGCCGGGACGCCCACGGCGACCCGTTCGTGATCATGAACCAGCGAAGGGCGTCGGCGCCCTGGCGGTCCAACGCATCCCAGGGGTCGAACATGTTCCCGAGCGACTTGGACATCTTCCGCCCGTCGGCCGCGATGATGTGGCCGAGACAGACGACGTTGCGGTAGGCGGTCGAGTCGAAGTGCAGCACGCCCTCGGCCATCAGCGTGTAGAACCACCCGCGCGTCTGGTCGATCGCCTCGGAGATGAAATCGGCGGGGAAGTGCCGCTCGAAGTCCTCGAGGCCGCGGCCCAGGTCGGGGTGGTAGCCCCACTGCGCGAACGGCATCGCGCCCGAGTCGTACCAGGTGTCGATCACCTCGGGAACCCGGCGAGCCGGCTCGCCGCACTCGGCGCAGGCGAACGTCACGTCGTCGATCGCCGGCCGGTGGGGATCGACGTCGCGGACGTCGCGACCCGCGAGCTCGCCGAGCTCGATGAGCGAGCCGACGGCACGCAGGTGACCAGCCGGGCAACGCCAGACCGGAAGCGGCGTGCCCCAGTACCGCTCGCGGGACAGGGCCCAGTCGACGTTGTTCTCCAGCCAGTTCCCGTAACGCCCGTGCTTGATGTGGTCCGGGAACCAGTGCACCCCCTCGTTCACCGCGAGCAGGCGATCCTTCACCTGGGTCGTGCGCACGTACCAAGACGTTCGCGCGTAGTAGAGGAGAGGCGTCTTGCATCGCCAGCAGAACGGGTAGCTGTGCTCGTACGTCCCCGAGCGCAGCAGCAGACCGCGCTCGCGTAGGTCCTCGACGATTCTGGGGTCGGCGTCCTTCACGAAGTGTCCACGCACGAACACCGGCGCGAGATCGGTGAACCGTCCGTCGTCGCCGACCGGTTTGTGCACGGGCCAGCCCTGCTCGAGGCCGATCTGGAGGTCTTCGGGGCCGAACGCGGGGGCGAGGTGCACGATGCCGGTCCCTTCGTCCATCGAGACGAAGTCGGCCGCGACGACGCGATGGGCGTCGTCGACGTTGGGATAGGGCGGCTCGTAGCGGGCGCCGACGAGCGCCGCCCCGGGGATCGTGCGGACGAGGTCGCCGCCCTCGCCGAGCACGGCCTCCCGCAGCGGTGCGCCCACGATCAGCCGCTCGCCGTCGAGGGAGAGCTCGGCGTAGTCCGCCGTGGCATCGACCGCGACCCCCGTGTTCGAGGGCAGGGTCCACGGCGTCGTGGTCCACACGGTCATCGAGGCGCCCACGAGCCCGGCGTCGTCCGCCTCCACGATCGGGAACCGCAGGTGCACGCTCGGGTCGTCGACGGTCTGGTAGCCGAGCGCAACCTCGGCGTCGGACAGGGCCGTGCCGCATCGTGGGCAGTAGGCCGTGACCTTGTCGGCTTCCTGCAGCAGGCCCCGCTCGAACAGCGACTTCAGCGACCACCACACCGATTCGATGTAGCTGGTCGACATCGTCCAGTACGCCTCGTCGAGGTCGACCCAGTAGCCGATGCGCTCGGTGAGCCGCTCGAACTCGCCGACGTACCGCTGCACCGACTCCCGGCAGCGCCGATTGAACTCGGCGATGCCGAACGCCTCGATGTCGCGCTTGGCGGTCGTGCCGATCTCCTTCTCGACCTCGAGCTCGACCGGCAACCCGTGGCAGTCCCATCCTCCCTTGCGAGGCACGAGATGGCCGGTCATGGTCTTGAACCGGGGGTACACGTCCTTGAACGTGCGAGGCTCCACGTGGTGCACGCCCGGCTTGCCGTTCGCGGTCGGAGGCCCCTCGTAGATCATCCAGAGGGGCGCGCCCTCGCGTCGGGCCAGCGAGGCGCGGAAGACGTCGCGCTCCTTCCAGAACGCGAGGATCTCGCGTTCGATCTCCGGGAAGCTCGCCCTCGTGTCGACCGGCTCGAACGCCGCCATCTCCAGTCCTTCCCTCGCCGCCGTCCGTGCGAGGCCCGCAGATGCGCAACGCCCCGCCCCACCGGTGCCGGGACGAGGCGTCGAGTCTGCCCCGCGGTACCACCCCGCGTTGCCGCGCCCTCACGGGTCGCGGCCGCTCGCGGCCTTCGAGGGAAGGCCCCCCGCTGTCACGGGCGGAACCCGCCTGCGCCTCCCACGGCCGCCTCGGCCGGCTCGGGCAGGGGCTCGGGGATGATGTCCACGCGGGGCTCGGCGCCGGGCTCCCACCACCCCCGGCTCGCTCCGGCCTCACGGATCCGCGCGGCGCGTTCCCGTCGTTGCCTATGATTGGCATGTTACATGCCATGGCGAGCCTGACGGTGAGGGTGATGCCTCGATCCGGCCGGACCGAGGTCGTGAAGGGGCCTTCCGGCGAGGTCGTGGTGCGGGTCCGGGCCGCCCCCGAGCGAGGGAGGGCAACGACGGAGGCGGCCGCCGCGCTCGCCGCGCTCGTCGGCGTTCCACCGAGCGCCGTGACCCTGCGCGCCGGGGCTCGCTCCAGGGTCAAGGTCTTCGCGGTCGACGGGGTCTCCGAGGCCGACCTCGAACGGGCGCTAGACCCCCTCTGACCTGCGACGACGCGTTCTGAAGGGCCCCATCTGCTACCCTTCGCCGACCATGGCCCAGACCAAGCTCACCGCCAAGGAGATCGGCGACCTCAAGGGACGCCTCGAAGAGGAACGGGTCGAGCTGCGCGATCAGCTCGCCACGATCGAGGAGGAAGCCTTCGCGGCCACCCAGTCCGAGCTCGCGGGCGACGTGGGCCTCGACGACGAGTCGGCCGATGCGGGGACGGCGACGTTCGAGCGCGAGAAGGACCTGTCCATCGAGAACAACGTGCGGGACCTGCTGGCCAAGATCGATCGTGCGCTCAGGCGCATCGACGACGGCAGCTACGGCACGTGCGATCGATGCGGGAAGCCGATCGAGAAGGCGCGCATCAAGGCGCTGCCCTACGTCGACCTCTGCATCAAGGACGCGCAGGCGCAGTCGCGCCGGTAACGGCCGTGGACCGCGCTCGGCGCAGCGGAGCGATCTGGCTCTTCTCCGTCGCGGGACTGGTCTTCCTCCTGGATCGCCTCACGAAGGTCTGGGCCGAGCAGCGGCTCGCCGACGATCCGATCGAGGTGATCACGGGCGTCCTGACGTTCCGTTTCGCGACCAACCCAGGGGGGGCGTTCAGCCTGGGCCAGGACGCCCCGTGGTTCTTCGCGACGGCGAGCATCCTCGTGTCGATCCTGATCGTCGTCACCGCGTTCCGGCACACGAACCTCCTCACGGCGGTCGCGCTCGGACTCGTGCTCGGCGGCGCCGTCGGGAACCTGACCGACCGGCTCACGCGCGGTGAGGAGTTCTTCTCGGGACAGGTCGTGGACTTCATCGACCTGCAGATCTGGCCCGTCTTCAACATCGCCGACGCCTCGATCGTGGTGGGGGCGGTGATCCTGGCCGCGAGCTCGTTCGTCGGGAACCGTGACCCGGCGACGTCCGACGCTGCCGTCGGCGGGGGCGCATCGCCGGCGCGGGGCGGACACGCCGTCGATGAGCGCTGAGACGTTCGTCGGGCACGCCGGTCGACTCGACGCCGTGATCGCCCGGCTCTCCGGAGCGGCGCGGGCGGACGTGCAACGCGCGATCGCCGATGGACACGTACTCGTCGACGGCGTCGTGCGCCCGAAGTCCTTCCGGCTCCGCGGTGGCGAACGGCTCGAGGTCGAGTTCCGGGTCGATGAACCGCTCGCGGCGGAGGGCCCGCCAGTGCCGGTCCGGTTCGAGGACGCACACCTGTTGGTGATCGCGAAGCCGACGGGGCTGATCACGCACCCCACGGAGCAGCGGCGCACCGGCACCCTGGTGAACCGCCTGCTCGGCATGGGCATCCCGCTGTCGGACGCCGGCGGTCCCTTGCGTCCGGGCATCGTGCACCGGCTCGACGCCGGGACGTCGGGGCTGATGCTCGTTGCGAAGACCGACGACGCCCACGAGGAGCTGTCGCGCATGCTGCGAGGTCACGAGGTGGAGCGCCGGTACCTCGCGCTCGTGCGTGGCCGGGTGGAGCACGAGACGTTCGCCGTGGACGCGCCCCTCGGTCGCCGGGCCGAGCGCATCGTCGTGGACCACAGCGAGGGCCGGACGGCCGAGACCGGCTTCGAGGTCCGCGAACGACTACGCCGCGCCACGCTCCTCGAGGCGGCACCCCGCACCGGGCGGACCCACCAGATCCGCGTGCACCTGCAGGCGATCGGCCATCCGATCCTCGGCGACCGCGCGTACGGGGGAGGCGGGGACGACGCGGCCGCCCTCGGCCTGCATCGGCCGTTCCTGCACTCATGGCGGATCGCGTTCGACCACCCCCTCACCGGAGAGCACGTCGACCTGGAAGAACCATTGCCCGCCGACCTCACCGACGCCCTCGAGAGGGCCCGCGACCTGCAGCCTTGACGACCCCAAGGGCCCGGCGTAGGTTGGTCACCCGCTCGAATCACACCGGTGTAGTTCTCCACAGCCGCCGGGGAAGCTGTGGATATCCGCCCCGCAAGGAGCCGCACACCGCACATGACCGACCGCAGCGACGGCTTCGTCCACCTCCACGTGCACTCCGAGTACTCGCTGCTCGACGGGGCGGCCCGCATCGAGCCTCCCTCGTCGAATCCAGGCGCACCCACGATCTTCAGCGAAGCGCAACGCCTCGGCATGCCGGCGGTCGCCGTCACCGACCACGGATCGATGTTCGGCACGCTGCGGTTCTTCGAGGCGGCCAGGGCGGCGGGCGTGAAGCCGATCATCGGCGTCGAGGCCTACGTCGCCCCAGGCTCACGGTTCGATCGCAACCCCGGCGAGAGCGAGGAGAAGTACTACCACCTCACCCTCCTCGCCCGGAACGACGCCGGCTACCGCAACCTCCTCAAACTCGTCTCCGCCGCCTACCTCGAGGGCTTCTACCACCGTCCCCGCATGGACAAGCAGCTGATGGCCGAGCATGCGGAGGGCATCACGTGCCTGTCTGGCTGCCTGTCGAGCGAGGTGTCAGTGCAGCTGCTGAACGGCCAACGGGAGCGAGCTCGCGAGACGGCCGCCGAGTACCGCGACATCTTCGGCGCCGACGGCTACTACATCGAGGTACAGGACCACGGCATCGGCGAACAGCGCCGCATCCTCCGCCAGCAGTTCGACCTCGGGCGCGACCTCGGCATCCCGGTCGTGGCGACGAACGACCTTCACTACTCCCTCAAGGAGGACGCGAAGCCGCACGACGTGCTGCTCTGCATCCAACAGCAGAAGGTGCAGACCGACCTGAAGCGGCTGAAGTTCGACGCCGACGAGTTCTACCTGAAGAGCGCGGAGGAGATGCGCCACGTGTTCGCCGAGGCACCCGAGGTCTGCGACCACACCCTCGACATCGCCGACAGCGTCGAGCTCGATCTCGTGTACGGCGACCGGGCGCCGGCCCACCAGCGGTACCACCTGCCCCGCTTCGAGACGCCGGGAGGTATGGACCGCGACGCCTACCTGCGGCAGCTCGTCGACGAGGGCGCCGTGGCCCGCTACGGAGAGATCACGCCCGAGATCCGCGAGCGCATCGACCACGAGCTCGACGTGATCACGAACATGGGCTTCGGCGGCTACTTCCTCATCGTCTGGGACCTGATCCGTCACGCGCGCGAGCAGGGCATCCGGGTGGGCCCGGGGCGCGGATCGGCGGCCGGGTCGGTCGTGAGCTACGCCCTGCGCATCACCGACCTCGACCCGCTGCGCTACGGACTGCTGTTCGAGCGATTCCTGAACCCCGAGCGCATCCAGATGCCCGACATCGACATGGACTTCGACGAGCGCCGCCGCGACGAGGTGATCCGCTACGCCACCGAGAAGTACGGCGCCGACCACGTGGCGCAGATCGTCACGTTCCAGACGATCAAGGGGAAGCAGGGCATCCGCGACGCGGCGCGCGTCCTCGGGTTCCCGCCGGTCGTCGGCGATCGTCTCTGCAAGATGTACCCGCCGGCGGTGATGGGCCGCGACTACCCGATCGAGGACGCGCTCAAGCTCTCGCCCGACCTCGCGAACGCCTACGAGCGCGAGCCCGAGGCCAAGGAGATCGTCGAGACCGCGCGCGCCCTCGAGGGACTGCGTCGCGAGGACTCCGTGCATGCGGCCGGCGTCGTGATCGGCGACGCGCCGCTCGTGAACTACCTGCCGCTGAAGCTCTCGAAGGACTCGCGCGACGACAGCAAGAAGGTCGTCACGCAGTTCGACATGAACGGGGTCGAGGCACTCGGCCTGCTGAAGATGGACTTCCTCGGCCTTCGGAACCTCTCGGTGATCGAGGACACCCTGCGGCACCTGCGCGCCCGCGGAGTGGAGCTCGACATCGACCATGTCGCCCTCGACGACCCCGCGACCTACGCGATGCTGCAGCGCGCAGAGACCACCGGCGTGTTCCAGATGGAATCGGCGGGCATGCGCAACCTGATCAAGGTGCTCAAGCCCGACCGTTTCGAGGACCTGATGGCGCTGGTGGCCCTCTACCGGCCCGGGCCCCTGAACAACGGCCTGCACACCGAGTACGCCGAACGTAAGCACGGGCGCCGCCAGGTCGCCTACCCGCACGACGACCTCGAGCCGATCCTGCGCGACACGTACGGGGTGATGATCTACCAGGAGCAGGTGATGCAGGTCGCCGTGGCGCTCGCCGGCTTCTCGATGGGCGAGGCCGACACGCTGCGAAAGGCGATGGGCAAGAAGAAGCTCGACGTACTCATGCCGTTCAAAGAGAAATTCATCGCCGGCGCCGTCGCCAAGGGCTACCCGCAGAAGCTGGCCGCCGACCTGTTCGAGATGATCGTGCCGTTCGCGGACTACGGCTTCAACGCCTCGCACGCCTGCGCGTACGGCTACGTGGCGTACCAGACGGCTTACCTGATGGCCCACCACCCAGTGGAGTACATGTCGGCGATCCTCACGTCGGTCAAGGACGACAAGGATCGCAAGCCCTACTACCTCTACGCCTGCCGCGGCATGAGCATCGAGGTCTTGCCCCCTGACGTCAACGACTCCGAGACCGACTTCGCGCCGGCGAAGGGCGACGTGCCGGCGATCCGGTACGGGTTGTCGGCCGTGCGCAACGTGGGGGAGGGGGCGGTCGCGAAGATCATCGAGGCGCGCCGTGCGGAAGGGGCCTTCACCTCGTTCTCCGACTTCTGCCGGAAGGTCGACCCGGGTGTGCTGACGAAGCGCGTGCTCGAGTCCCTCGTGCAAGCGGGCGCGTTCGACTCGCTCGGGTACACGCGACAAGGCCTCTTGCAGGCGCAGGACAAGGTCGCGGGGCCGATCCTCGCCGAACGCAAGGCCGAGGAGGCCGGCCAGTTCTCTCTGTTCGGCGGAGGCGACGACGCATCCGGGGCCGGGGCGATCGACGAGTCGGTGCTCGAGGCCCAGGAGTTCGACAAGCGCACGCTGCTCCGCCTCGAGAAGGAGATGCTCGGGCAGTTCGTGACCGACCACCCGCTGCTCGAGGTCCGCGATGCGTTGTCGTCGAAGTGCTCGCACGAGATCGCCGACCTCGAGGCGCTCGGCGACGGCGACCTGGTCACGATCGGCGGCATCATCGGAGCCGTCGCCCGCAAGTACACGAAGCGCGGTGAGCCATACGCGCAGTTCCGACTCGAGGGACTCGCCGGGGGCGTCAACGTCGTGGCGTTCCCGAGTGTCTACGAGGCCGTGCCCGGCATGATCGAGACCGATCGCATCGTGCTCGTGGTGGGCCGCATCGACCTGCGCGGGCGCGAGCTGCAGATCCGCGCGACCGAGGTCCGCGAGCCCGACCTGGGCGGCGTCGCATCGATCGTCGCGGCGCCCGACGCGGTCGTCGTCGACCTGCCCGCGGCGGCGTGCACGCCGTCGGTCCTCGCCAAGCTCAAGGATCTCTTCGAGGCACATCCGGGCGGGGCGCCGGTCCGGGTGCGGTTCCTGTCGTCGGAAGGCGTCACCCCGCTGGAGCTCGGCACGTATCGGGTCCATCCGGGCGGCCCGCTCCTCGGGGAACTGCGGTCGCTGCTCGGCGGTGACGCCGCACGTGTCGAGCGTGACCCGGCGGCCGAGCCCGAGCCCGGCGTGCCCGCCACCACCTCGTCCCGGCCCGACTAGTTGGGGCTCACGTCGAGGCCGGCGCCCCCCGCCCCTGCCCCCAGGGCACGCACGAGGGCGGTCTCACGCCGGAAGATCGCGCGCACCGCGGAGAGCCGTTCCCCCGCACCGGCCACCTCCAGCAACGATTGCTGCGTCGGCACGAGGGCGGGAGTGGCCGCGGCGAGCACGTAGCTCGCGGTCACGGGATCGTGGGGGATCGCGGGGACCTGCCCGGCGGGCTCGCCGGTGACCGACAGGTACGCCCAGAGCGCTTCGGCGGCGGCCTCGACATCGTCGGTGCCGGCCCCACCCTCGTCCGGGAAAGGCTCGACCTGCCAGACCGGATACGGGTCGTGGGCACTCGGCGCGATCAGGGCGAAGCGATCCCGGCCGCCGATGCGCAGGCGGTGGGATCCGTCCTCGTCGCGATCGTGCGCCTCGACCGCGACCGTGACGCCGACGCGGTAGGCCTCGTAGGGGCCGCCCACCTCCTGTCCGTGCCGGATCGCGACCACGACGAACGTGCCCGCCGGGAGCACGTCGTCCATCAAGGCCCGGTAGCGTGGCTCGAATACGCGCAATCCCATCGTCCGGCCGGGGAACAGCACGGTGTGGAGCGCGAAGACGGGCATCTCCATGCGTCCATGATGCCAGCGCGCGGCCGGTAGGGTTCCGTCGATGGGCTTCGAGGTGATCCCCGCGATCGACGTCGCCGGCGGGCGGCTCGCGTCGTATTCGCCGGGCGGTCCGGTTCCCGCGAGCGCGTTCGACGGCGACCCACTCGCCGCCGCCGCCGCGTATGTGGCGGCAGGGACCCGGTGGGTGCACGTCGTCGACATGGACCTCGCCTTCGACGGTCTCGCGCGCAACCTCGACGTCGTGCATGCGATCGCGGCGCTCGGCGTGCAAGTGCAAGCGAGCGGCGGCATCAGCACGATCGACCAGGCGCGCGCCGCGCTCGAGGCGGGCGCGCACCGCGTCGTGCTCGGGTCGGCGGCCCTCGTCGATGAGGCCGCCGCCATCGAGGCGGTCGCCTCGCTCGCCGACCGGCTGTTCATCGGCATCGAGGTCGACGACGGCCGCATCCGCCCTCGAGGGACTGACGGCGTAGATCTGCCGCTCGTCGAAACCCTCGGCTGGCTCGCGGGGGGCGGCGCGCGGGCATTCCTCGTGACCGCGGTGGCCCGGGTCGGGACCCTCGACGGACCCGACGTGGCGGTGGTCGAGCGCGTCGTCCGGGCGGGTCGTCCGGTGATCGCCGCCGGGGGAATCGCGAGCATGCACGATCTCGCGTCGCTCCGCGCGGCAGGCGCGGTCGGCGCCGTCGTTGGGCGTGCGGCCCTCGAGGATGGTATCGAGCTCGAGGCGGCCCTGGGCAGCGCCCTCGGGTGAGACGGTCGCGACGCGACCCATCGGTAGACTCGCGGGCTCGATGGGATTCCTCACCGACCTCGTCACCCGAGTGCGACGCGACCTCGACGAGCATCCGCTCGACGAGGGGGCGCTGCTCGCGCGCGCCGGAGCCCGGCCCCCGGCGCGCGGGTTCCTCACCGCGCTGCGCGCGCGGACGCCTGCACTGATCGCCGAGGTGAAGCGCGCGTCGCCGAGCGCCGGCCCGATCGCCGACGGCGCCGACCCGGTCGCGCAGGCGACCTCCTACACCGACGGAGGCGCCGCCGCGATCTCGGTGCTCACCGAGCCGCGACACTTCCGAGGGTCGCTCGCGGACCTCGACGCCGTGCGGGTGAGCGTGAACGTACCGTTGCTGCGCAAGGACTTCCTCGTCCATCCGGGTCAGGTGATCGAGGCGCGGGCCCACGGCGCCGACGCCGTGTTGCTGATCACCGCGGCGCTCACCGACGACGAGCTGACGGCGATGCTGGCGATCGCGCGAGACCTCGGCATGGATGCCCTCGTCGAGACCCACGCCGACGACGAGCTCGAGCGCGCGATGGCGAGCGGGGCCGAGGTGATCGGGGTCAACGCCCGCGACCTCGAGTCACTCGACGTCGACGTCGATCGTGCGCTCGATCGTGTGCGACGGATCCCCGAGGACCGAATGGCCGTCTTCGAGTCGGGCGTGAGGAGCCGCGCCGACGTCGAGGCGGCCGTCGACGCCGGAGCTTCTGCCATCCTGGTGGGCGAGGCCCTGATGCGCGCCGCCGACCCGCGCGCCACCCTGCGCGAGCTCATCGGGGGCGCCCACCCACGATCCGAACGAGGAGGCGACCGGCATGAGTTCTGACACCGCCACGTCACCCGTGCCGACCGTGCCCGACGCGCGAGGACGCTTCGGCGATTACGGGGGCCGGTACGTGCCCGAGGTGTTGATCCCCGCGCTCGACGAGCTCGCCGGCGCGTGGACGCACCTGCGCGACGACGCCGGCTTCCGCGGCGAGCTCGGAGCCCTGAGCCGCGACTTCGTGGGGCGCCCGACGCCGATCACCCACGCGGTCCGTCTCTCCGCCGAGCTCGGCTACGAGGTGTGGCTGAAGCGCGAGGACCTCGCCCACACGGGAGCCCACAAGATCAACAACGCCCTCGGGCAGGCGCTGCTCGCGAAGCGACTGGGGAAGCGGCGCATCATCGCCGAGACCGGCGCCGGGCAGCACGGGGTCGCCACCGCCACCGCCTGTGCGCTGCTCGGGCTGCCCTGCGTCGTCTACATGGGTGAGGAAGACACCCGCCGCCAGGCACCGAACGTCGCCCGCATGAGGCTGCTCGGCGCCGACGTCGTGCCGGTGACTGCGGGCACGAAGACGCTCAAGGAGGCCGTGAACGAAGCGCTGCGAGATTGGGCGGCCACGGTCACCGACACCCATTACATCATCGGATCGGTGGTGGGGCCGCATCCGTTCCCGCAGCTCGTGCGAGACCTGCAGCGGGTGATCGGTGACGAGGCGCGGGCCCAGTACGCCGAGCGGCTCGGTGGCGATCCCGAGGTCGTCGTCGCGTGCGTGGGAGGAGGATCCAACGCGATCGGCATGTTCACGGCGTTCGTCGGCGTCCCCGGCGTGCGCCTGATCGGGGTCGAGGCCGGCGGCCGCGGCATGAACCTGGGGGAGCACTGCTCCTCGATCACCCAGGGGCAGCCAGGCGTGCTGCACGGAGCGATGATGTACCTGCTGCAGGACGCCGATGGGCAGATCGTCGAGACCCATTCCATCTCGGCCGGGCTCGATTACCCGGGGGTGGGCCCCGAGCACGCATGGCTGCACGACGAGGGCCTCGCGGAATACGTGAATGCCTCCGACGACGATGCGCTCGCGGGCTTCCAGGCGCTGGCCCGCACCGAAGGGATCCTGCCCGCCCTGGAGCCCGCCCACGTGATCGGCTGGCTGCTGCACCGCCCCCTGCCCGAGGGCGCCCGGGTCCTCGTCTGCCTCTCCGGCCGGGGCGACAAGGACCTCGATACCGTGCTCGCGGCGCTGGGGTCGCGCGCCTGATGGGGGCCCTGGAGACCGCGCTCCGGGAGCGGCGCGACGCCGGCGGGCGCTCGTTCGTCCCGTACCTGACCGGTGGCTTCCCAGCCGTCGACGCCACGCTGTTGCGTGCCGTGGCCGACGCGGGCGCCGACGCGATCGAGGTGGGAGTGCCCCACTCCGACCCGGTGATGGACGGGGGGGTGATCCAGGAGGCGTCCACGGCCGCGCTCGCGGCCGGCACCCGTCCCTCCGACGTGCTCGCGACGATCCGAGAGGCGGCGCTCGACACCCCCGTCGCCGTGATGACCTACGTGAATCCGGTGCTCCGCCGGGGGGTCGAGGCGTTCCTCGACGAGGCGCGCGACGCAGGCGTCGCGGGCATCATCGTGCCGGACCTGCCGGTCGACGAGGCGGAGTCGTTCGATGAGGCGTGTGCGGACAGGGGCGTCGATGCCGTGCTGTTGGCGGCACCCGGAGCGGCACCCGCGCGGCTCGCCGAGATCGCCGCCAGGTCGCGCGGGTTCGTGTATTGCGTGGCGACCTACGGGGTCACCGGCGCGCGGGATACCTTGGGCGGCATCGCGGAGGAGCTGGTCTCCGCCCTTCGCCCCTTCACCGACCTGCCGCTCCTCGTCGGCGTCGGGATCGGATCGCCCGATCAAGCGCGGGACGCCGGCGCGTTCGCCGACGGCGTGATCGTCGGCAGCGCCCTCATGGCTCGCCTGGTCCAGGGCGACCGCGAGGGCATGCTCGACCTGGCGCGAGACTTCCGCGAAGCGCTCCCGCTCGCCTGAACGACTCCGAGACGCTCGGGCACGCATCCCGCACGGTCCCGTCGAACGTATGCACGTGCAGGCCGATCCGACGGAGCGATTGGCTTGGAGGTTCGGGATGTGGTACCAACACCCGTCTCGAAGCATCGATGGGAAGGGGGCCCTATGAAGCGTCGACCTTGGCTGACGGTGATCGCCACCGTCGCCGTACTCGCTCTGGTGGCGAGCGCATGTTCCAACGACGAGGGTGGTGGCGACACCGGCGGCACCGACACCGAGACCGCGGCCACCGACGAGTTCGGGACGATCGAGGTCGCGGCGGGTGAGCCGATCAACCTGGGCGTTTCCCAGGTGATCAGCGGCGCCGACGCGGCCCTGGGGCAGGACCAGGTGAACGGGATCGAGCTCGCCGTCGACTACATGGACGGCACATTCGACGCCACGCCGGGCATGCTGCTCGGCCACGACATCAATCTGGCGATCGAAGACGACCTCTGCACGGCCGAAGGTGGCCAGGCGGCCGCCACGGCCCTCGCGGCCGATCCGTCGATCGTGGGCGTCATCGGAACCAGCTGTTCCAGCGGCGCCCTGGGCGTCGCGGACACGGTCCTGAGCGACAAGGGCGTCCTGCTGTTCTCCGGATCGAACACGAACCCCGCCCTGACCTCGGAGGAGGCGCATCAGCCGTTCTACGCGCGCACGGCACACAACGACCGCATCCAGGGTGCGATCGTGGCCGAGTTCGCCCTGAACGAGGTCGGTGCCACGAAGCTGGCCACGATCCACGACGAGAGCCCGTACACACAAGGCCTCACCGCCGCCGCGGCGCTGAACTTCGAGGCCGGCGACGGCACCGTGACCGTGCAGGAGCAGATCAACTCCGAAGACACCGACTTCAAACCGTTGCTGCGATCGATCGCGGAGACCGATCCCGACGTGCTGTATGCCCCCGTGTTCGTCGCCGCGTGTTCGCTGATCCTGAAGCAGGCTCTCGACATCATGCCTGACGTTCAGATCATGGCCTCCGACGGATGCATGAGCTCCGACACGATCAAGACCGCGGGCGCGGCGGCGATCGAAGGGGTGAAGCTGTCGTCCCCCGACACATCGGTGTTCAAGGAGGGCGACTTCTACGCGAACGATTTCCTGCCGGCGTACGAGGAGCAGTTCGGATCCGAGCCGACCTCCGTCTTCCACGCCCACGCGTTCGATGCGACGAACGTGCTGTTCGACGCGATCGAGCAGGTGGCGGTCGAGAACGACGACGGGTCGCTGTCGATCCCGCGCACGGCGCTGCGTGATGCCGTGTTCGCCACCTCTGGGTACGAGGGGCTGACAGGCATCATCACGTGCACCGAGCTGGGCGACTGCGCGACCGACGTCACGATCGGCATCTTCGATGGGCCGAACTGGCCCGTCGACGGGGGCGAAGGCGACGGCAAGCCCATCTACACCGACACCAAGTCGCTGGACGACGTGCTCTAACCGGTAGCGAGGTCACAAGGGGGAGTCCCGGGCGGCTGCTTCGCGGCCGCCCGGGACCATCCGCGAGAGGGGGGTGCGGCCGCACGTGTCCGGGTCCGGAGCGGCTTCCGCCGTCGATAGGCGGGTCAACGGCATCGCCACGATCCATTGGCGCCGCATCATCCTCATCATCCTCGGTGGCGCGATCGCCTTCGTGGTGGTCGTCGGTTCCTACAAGACCCTGACCCTTCCCGAAGGTGGCTACTCCGGGGACTTCTGGATCGACCAGGTCGTCAACGGGCTCGGACAGGGCGCGATCCTCGCGCTGATCGCGCTGGGGTACACGCTCGTGTACGGCATCCTGCGCATGATCAACTTTGCCCACGGCGAGGTGTTCATGGCCGGCGCCTTCATCTCGTTCTGGTTCGCCGACGCGTACCAGCGGAGCGGCTTCCTGAACGCGCAGCCGTTCGCGGCACTCACGATCCTGTTGGTCGTCGCGATCGCGGGGTCGACGCTCGTCGCCGTGCTGCTCGAACGGATCGCGTATCGTCCGCTGCGCAACGCGCCTCGGTTGGTGCCGTTGATCACCGCGATCGGGGCGTCGCTGTTCATCGCGAACACGTTCCGCGGCTTCTTCGGACCGCAGCCGTACGGCTACCCTCGGCCGACCATCCTCGAAGGCTCGATCGAGATCCTCGGTGTGCCGGTCGCGAAGGTACAGCTGCTGGTCTTCGTCACCGCGATCGTGGCGATGCTCGGGCTCCAGCTCTTCGTGCACAGGAGCAAGACCGGCCGGTCGATGCGCGCGGTCGCGGAGGACAGCGAGATCGCCAGCCTGATGGGTATCGATGTCGATCGCATCGTCGTGATCACGTTCATCGTCGGCGGGGTCCTCGCCGGGATGGCCGGCCTCCTGTACTCGCTGGCGTTCACACAGGTCCAGTTCACGATGGGGTTCCGGCCCGGCATCGCGGCGTTCACCGCCGCGGTGCTGGGCGGCATCGGCAGCATCGCCGGGGCAGCGCTCGGCGGCT
Organism: Actinomycetota bacterium; assembly: GCA_035697485.1. NCBI lineage: Bacteria > Bacillati > Actinomycetota > Actinomycetota bacterium. Next base: position 41,055 of record DASSCU010000033.1, on the reverse strand, counting down.
TCGTGCTCGGGCTGCTGCAGGCGATCGGGCCGCCGCTGGTGCTCACGGGGTTCGGCGTCCCGAGCGTGTTCTCCCTGCGTGACGCGTTCGTCTTCCTCGTGCTCGTGCTCGTGCTCGTCTTCCGCCCCGGTGGGCTGCTGGGTTCGGGCGGAGCGGAGAAGGTCTGATGCGTGAGGCCTTCAAGACCGGGGTGATCGCCGGCATCGTCACGATCTTCTTCGCGGCAGTGGGTCTGATCGGCAACTTCACCGACCTGAACCTGATCGGGGAGGTGGTGACGTTCGCACTGCTGATGATCCTGCTGCCCCCGGTCGTCGCCGGGTACGTCACATCGCGGCCCCGGGTCGTGGCGGGTCAGGTAGCCGAGCGATCGCAGGCCGAGGCCGCGCCGATCGGCGCCGTGACGGGGGCGACCGCGGGCCTCTCGTTCGGGGCGTTCGTCGTCTTCGTCGACGCGTTCGGGGTCGAGCGCATCCGCGAGGTGTTCGTGAACATCTCGCCTGCGCTGATGGAGTATCTCCTCTCGGGACGGACCGCGATCGTGACAGCGGCGCTGCTGGTGATCGCGTCGGCGGTCGCCGGCACGCTCGGCGCCGTCTACCGCACGCTGCCAGAGGGCGTCCGAAAGCCGATCGGGACCGCGATCTGGGTCACGCTACTGCTCGGCTTCCTGCAGCGCATCATCCCGATCGCCCTCGACCAGCTCGGCATCGAGCGAGACTGGCTGTACAGCAAGGTCACGGGCGGACTCACGTGGATCGGAGCCGTCACGGTTGCCCTCTTCTCCGCCGGCGCCTCGGTGCTGAAGGCGCGCAAAGGCGACGCGATCCGGGGAGCGCTCACACCTCGGCGCTCCCGCGATGACGAGCCGGACGACGGCTCGCGACGACGTCCCGTCACGCCGCTGATGATCGTGGTGATGCTCGCCGGGCTCGGCGTGCTGCTGGTCGCGCCGTACGTGCTGGGCTCGGTGATCTCCGAGGTGCTCGGCACGGTGATGGTGTTCGCGCTGCTCGGCCTCGGCCTGAACATCGTGGTCGGTTACGCCGGCCTCCTCGACCTCGGGTACGTGTTCTTCTTCACGCTCGGCGCCTACGCGCTCGCCCTGCTCACCGGCGCAACCCTCAATACCTTCATCGGTTCGACCGAGCCGGCGGTCTCGCTCAACCTGAACTTCTACGTCGCGATCCCGATCGTGGTGCTGATCGCGGCCGCATCGGGTGTCCTGATCGGCGCGCCGGTTCTTCGACTCCGCGGCGACTACCTGGCACTCGTGACCCTGGGTCTCGGCGAGATGATCGTCGTACTCGTCACGAGCCCATGGCTCGAGCCGCTCGTCGGCGGTCCGCAGGGCATGCGCGATATCACGAACGCAGCCATCGGCAACTTCGGGTTCCGCGAACCGCAGCACTTCTACTACCTCGGGCTCGCGTTCGTGGTGCTCGCCCTGTTCGTCTCCTGGCGGCTGGCCGGCTCCAGGATCGGCCGTGCATGGACCGCCCTGCGCGAGGACGAACAGGTCGCCGATGCCATGGGCGTGAGCACGACCACCTACAAGCTGCTGGCCTTCGCGATGGGGGGTGCGATCGGCGCAGTCGGGGGCGCCCTGTTCGCAGTGAAGATCGGTTCCCTCACCCCAGCTTCGTTCCAGGTGCTCGTCTCGATCCAGGTGCTCGGCATCGTGATCCTGGGCGGCATCGGCAGCCTGCCGGGCGTGATCGTCGGTTCGCTGGTGCTCGTCGGCCTTCCCGGCCTGCTCCGGGAGTTCGAGGAATACCGTCTGCTCGCCTACGGCGCGGCGCTGGTCGCGGTGATGATCTTGCGACCGCAAGGCGTCGTGCCCAACGTCCGCCGCAGTCGCGAGCTGCGGGAGGAGGATCGAGAACAGGACAAGTGGGCGTCCGACGTCGCGGCCGACGAACACGTGGCGCCGCCGGTGACCCCGCTGGGGGAGGGCGCTGGATGAGCGCTGCGCTGCTCGAGGTCGATGGGGTCACGAAGCGATTCGGCGGTCTGAGCGCACTCAACGAGCTCTCGTTCAAGGTCGAGGACGGAGAGATCGTCTCGATCATCGGCCCCAACGGCGCCGGCAAGTCCACGGTGTTCAACGTCATCACCGGCCTGTACCCTCCCGACAAGGGAGACGTGCTCCTTCGCGGCCAGTCGATCGTCGGGCTGTCACCCAATCGCATCACCAAGGCGGGCATCGCGCGCACCTTCCAGACCGTGCATCTGTTCCCGAACATGACGGTGCTCGAGAACGCGATGGTCGGACAGCACTGCCGCAGCAAGGCCGGCATCTTCGGTTCGATCCTGCGCACCCCTCGCGTGCGCGCGGAGGAGACCCGCATCCGAGAGTATGCGAGTGACAGTCTCGGCTTCTTCGGCTCCCGGCTCGCGGGGTACCGTCAGGACCAGCCCGCGTTCGCGCTCTCCTACGCGAACCGGCGCCGCCTCGAGATGGCGCGTGCCCTCGCGACGCAGCCGACGATCGTGTTGCTCGACGAACCGACCGCCGGGATGAACCCGCGCGAGACGCTCGAGCTGCGCGACCACATCGTGCGGATGCGCGACGAGCTGGGGCTCACGGTGCTCGTGATCGAACACGACATGCGGATCGTCAAGGGCGTCTCGGATCGTGTGATCGCGTGCGACTACGGTCGCAAGATCGCCGAGGGCACCTACGAGGAGGTCGCGAACGACGAGCAGGTGGTCGAGGCCTACCTCGGACGGCGCCACGAGGAGCTGGGATGAGCGTCGACGTGGCGGACCGCACCCCGGTGCTCGAGCTGCGCAACGTCTCCACGCACTACGGGCTCGTCGCGGTCCTGCGCGAGGTGGACATGCAGATCTACGAAGGCGAGATGGTCTGCCTGCTCGGTGGGAACGCGAGCGGGAAGAGCACGACCCTGAAGACGATCCTCGGCTACGTCGTGCCGAGCGAGGGCGAGGTGGCGTTCGAGGGAGAGCCGATCTCGGGGCTCCCGACGTCGGAGATCGTGCGGCGCGGCATCTCGATGGTGCCCGAGAACCGACGACTGTTCGCCGACATGACCGTCGACGAGAACCTCGCGCTCGGCGCCTACCTGCGCAACGACAAGGAGGCCATCGCCCGCGATCGGGAGCAGGTGCTCGAGACCTTCCCCCGCGTCCGCGAGCGGCTCAAGCAGAAGGCGGGCACGCTCTCCGGCGGCGAGCAGCAGATGGTGGCGATGGGCCGCGCGCTGATGGCCGACCCGAAGGTGCTGCTGATGGACGAGCCGTCGATGGGCCTCGCCCCGGTGCTCGTCGAGCAAGTGTTCAAGATCATCCAGACGATCCGCGAGCTTGGGCGCACGGTGTTCGTCGTGGAGCAGAACGCGAACATGGCCCTGCGCATCGCCGACCGCGGATACGTGATCCAGACCGGCGAGGTCGTGCTCGCGGACACGGCCGAGGCGCTGCTCAACAACCCCCAGATGCGCCAGGCGTACCTGGGCGAGCTCTGAGGCGGGCCCCGTGCGGGTGCCTTTCGTGGACGCCGACGAGCTCGCACGCCGACTCCCGACACGCGCCGCGATCGACGCGCTCGAGGCGGCGTTCCGCGACGGCGATCCCTCGGCGACCCCGCTCCGGTCGCACGTCGCGACCCCGGCGGGGACCCTGCTCCTGATGCCCGCGGTGGCAGAGCCCGGTGTGGGGGTGAAGCTCGTCACCCTGACCGAGGCGAACTCCGACCGGGGACTCCCTCTGATCCACGCGATCTACGCGCTGTTCGACCCGGTGACCCAGGCGCCGCGGATGCTGGTCGACGGGTCGGCCCTGACCGCCCTGCGCACCGGGGCGGTGAGCGGACTGGCCACGCGCCACCTGGCGCGTGTCGACGCGGCGCGGCTCGTGATCTTCGGAGCGGGAGTGCAGGCCCACGCGCATCTGGAGGCGATCATGGCGGTGCGGCGGGTGACGCACCTCGTCGTCGTGAGCCGCACACTCGACCGGGCCGAGCAGCTGGCGCACCGAGCGGCAACGATGGGGATCGAGGCGGCCGTGGGCTCCGCCGACGCCGTGGCCGACGCCGACATCGTCTGCACGTGCACGACGTCCGTCGAGCCGCTGTTCGCCGGTCAGCGGCTCCCCCCAGGGGCGCACGTGAACGCCGTCGGCGCGTACCTGCCCGAGGCCAGAGAGGTCGACACCGAGACCGTGCGCCGCGCCCACGTCGTGGTGGAGACGAGGGCGGCTGCGATGGAAGAGGCGGGCGACCTGCTCCTGGCGATCGCGGAAGGCGCCATCTCTGCCGACCACGTGGTCGCGGACCTGCAGGAGGTCGTGCGAGGCGCCGCCGTCCGCCGAAGCGACGACGACGTCACCCTGTTCGAGTCGGTCGGTCTGGCGTTCGAGGATCTCGCGGTTGCGGGGGCCCTCGCTGCGACGATGTGAGGGTGCCGGGAGAGGGGGTCGAACCCTCACGAGCCGAAGCTCACGGGATTTTGAGTCCCGCGCGTCTGCCAGTTCCGCCATCCCGGCCGGAGCCTCCATAGACTAGCGGCCACCCCTCCCATGACCCTGCGCATCCGAAGGCCGATCGTCCTCGCCGTACTCGCCGTGATCCTCGCGAGCATGCCCGCCTGCTCTCCCTCAGCGGCCGGCGGGCCGGACGTCAAGATCGCGTTCTTCCAGGACCTCTCGGTCCCCGACCACGTCGACCTAGTGTCTCCTTCCTTCCTCGCGCTCGACATGGTCGTCCAGCGCAAGCTCGCCGACGGCGGGGTGACGGCCGAGGTGGTGCAGTTCGACACCGGCGGGGACGCGCCGACCGCGATCGAGATGGCGCAGGAGGTCGCAGCCGATCCGGCGTTCGTGCTGGCCGTGGCCGCGCCGTTCTGGCACGAGCCCGCGGAGGTGGCGCGCATCCTCGCCGAGGCCGGGCTGCCGACGATCAGCTTGTCGCCGGTCAGCGCGTCGCCCTGGCTCGCATCGCCGCCGCCTGCGGGCGACGCGTCGACGCTGTGGCGACGGTTCGTGCCCGACCGGAGCGCCGAGGCGTCGTTGCTGGCCGAGATCGCCGGCAGCCGGTCGGCCGACGGCGAACCGCAACCGGTCTGCCTCGTCGACGACGGCAGCCCGTACGGACGCGGGTTGGTGGAGCAGGTCGAGATCGCCCTCGGGTCCTGGCCCTCGTCGCGGATCGAGGGGTCGGTGGCGACGGGGGCCGCGGACGAGGTCGCGACCGCCGGCTGCCGCGTCGTCGTGTGGGGAGGTTTCCCACCGGGTGCGCGGGACCTCGCCCGGGCGATGCGGGCGGCGGGGTCGGCCCGGGGGCGCCCCGTCGACCTCGCCGGGGACGCGCTCAAGACGACGATCCCGCCGACGTCTCCGGCCGGCGACGGCGAGGTGGTGGGATCGGTCGCGTGCTCGTGCGTCGACGTCTCCCTCGACCTTCGTCTGGCGAGCCGTCGATTCGTGAACGCCTATCAATCCGAGCACGGGCTCGCGCCGGGCGTCTACGCCGCGGAAGGCTGGGACGCCGGCCGTCTCGCGGGGGACGCGATCGCGTCGGGGGCGATCGATCGCACGGCGATGCGAGCGGCGTTCGACGCGCTCACGACCTACTTCGGCGTGGCTCGCACGTACGCGTTCGACGACCACGGCGAACTCGTCCGAGCAGAGCCGGGCCTGTTCGCAGCCGCGGGCACGAGGTGGCTCCCGCTTCCTGCCTGAGCCCGCCTCGATCGGCGGTGAACCCGCGGACCTCCGCTCTACGTAGTCCAAGCGGGGGGACCTGCGTGCCCGCGTTGCCCGTCGGTCCCCCCGGGCCTATAGTCCGGCGAGGGGGCGCATGAGTCGCGCTTCCCTCTGGAAGGAGGCAGGATGCGCAAGTTCCGGTTCCGGTCGATCCTCGTGCTCGTGGCGGCGTTGTCGCTCGTCGCGGCAGCGTGCGGAGGCGGTGACGACGACACGTCGGGCTCGGCCGACGGCGGTGGTGGAGGCAGCACCACGGGCGCCTGCGCCGACGCCGACACGTCGGCCGGCGACCTACTCGCTCAGATCTGCGAGGAAGGCGTGATCACTGTCTCGACCGACCCTGCCTATCCGCCAGCGTCGTCGCTGAACCCCGAGACCGGTGAGTACGAAGGCTTCGACATCGACGTCGCGACCGAGATCGCGAACCGCCTCGGTGTCGAGGTCGCGTGGGAAACTCCGAAATGGGAGGCCATCACCGCCGGCAACTGGCAGGGCCGTTGGGACATGAGCGTTGGATCGATGACTGTGAACAAAGAGCGGGCCGAGGTGCTCGACTTCACCCCTGCCTACTACTACACACCGGCCGCGATCGCCGTGCCCGAGGACAGCGACGTCACCTCGCTCGATCAGCTCAGCGGTGCGACGATCGCCCTCTGCTCCGGCTGCACGTACGACTTCTACATGCAAGGGACCTTGGAGATCCCCGGCTATTCCTTCGACCCGCCGCCGATGACCGACGCCGCGGTCAAGGGGTTCGACACCGACTCGACGGCGATCCAGGCGGTGGAGTCGGGCCAGGCCGATGCCGTGATGTCGTCACTGCCGATCCTCCAAGGTGCGATCGACAAGGGGCGGCCCCTCCGCATCGTCGGTGAGCCGCTGTTCTACGAGCCCCTCTCGGTGGCGATCGACAAAGCATCGGAGCTTGACCAGGCCTCGCTCGTGGCAGCGGTCTCCGACATCGTCGACGAGATGCACAGCGACGGCACCTTGAGCGAGCTGTCGACTCAGTGGTTCGGAGAGGACTTCACGGTCTCGACCGAAGGCTAGCTCGCGGGCCCGCGCGGTCCGCGCACGATCGAACGGGGGACGACGTGGCGACACAGGAGATGGGGGCCGGGGCGACCCGGCCCCCCGCCCAGCGCCCCGAAGGGCGCATGGAGGGCATCTCGCAGGCGAGCGCGAGGGTGCCGTTCCGACTGAAGGTGGCGGTCGTCTGGGTCGTGATCTTCCTCATCCTCGCCTTCCTGTTCAACGCGGCGGACTTCGACACGCAGTTCATGCGCGACCGCGCCGACTTCGTCGTCAAGGGCATCACCTACACGATCATGATCGCCCTCGCCTCGATCGTGCTGGCGATCTTCATGGCCTTGCTCGGAGCCCTGGGTCGGCTCTCCCGCAACCCTGTCGCCTATGGGGTGTCGGGGTTCTACACGTCGTTCTTCCGCGGTACGCCGCTGATCGTGCAGCTGTTCCTGATCACGTTCGCGCTGCCCGTGGTCGTGCAGAATCTCGGACTTCCCGAACAGGTCGAGGACCTCCTCACGCTCGACCCGTTCGTGGCGGGCATCATTGCCTTGGGCTTGAACTACGGCGCATACATGACCGAGATCTTCCGGGCGGGTATCCAATCGGTGAGCCATGGTCAGTCCGAGGCTGCGGACGCGCTCGGCATGACGTACAGCCAGAAGATGAAGCGGGTCGTGCTACCGCAGGCGTTCCGGGTCATCATCCCACCGACGGGCAACGAGTTCATCGCGATGATGAAGGACACGGCCCTCGTGAGCTTCATCGGCGTCAGCGCGACGCAGGCCGAGATCTTCCGGCGCGCGCAGCTCGCCGGAGCTGAGGCATTCAATCCGGTCGAGGCCTACATGTTGGCCGCCGGCATGTACTGGTTGCTCACGGCGATCTTCACGTTCTTCCAGAGTCGCCTGGAGCGTCGGATCAGCAAGGGGTATGTGCGCGGAGAGCCGACCGCGGCCCCGAAGGACGCCAAGATCGTGAGCACCAGCGGACAGGGGAGCTCGGGGGGTGACCTCCCGATGGTCATCGACCCGGGTGACGCGGGGCCCGAGCTGAAAGGGCAGGGACATTGACCGGAGTGCGCAACGGTGAGGCCGTCGTCAGGGTCGAGAACCTCTACAAGCGGTTCGGCGCCCTCGAGGTGCTCAAGGGCATCGACATGGAGGTCGACAAGGGCGAGGTCGTCGTCATCTTCGGCCGGTCGGGGTCGGGCAAGAGTACGCTCCTGCGGTGCGTGAACTTCCTCGAGGACCCCACGTCGGGCATGATCGAAGTCTCCGGCGTCCGGCTCGAAGGCGGCCATCGCACGAAGGGCAAGCGGGAGCAGATCCGCCAGGTCCGTATCAAGGCGGGCATGGTCTTCCAATCCTTCAACCTGTTCCCGAACATGACCGTGATCGGCAACGTGATCGAAGGCCCGGTGACCGTGAAGGGCATCCCCGAGGCCGACGCCCGCTCGATGGGGCTCGACCTGCTCGCGAAGGTCGGGCTGGCCGAGAAGGCCGACGAGTATCCGATCCGTCTCTCCGGCGGCCAGCAGCAGCGCGTGGCGATCGCGCGGGCTCTCGCGATGGAGCCCGAGGTCATGCTCTTCGACGAGCCGACCTCGGCGCTCGACCCGGAGCTGATCGGGGAGGTGCTGGCGGTGATGAAGTCGCTCGCCACCGACCTGCACATGACGATGATGGTGGTCACCCACGAGATGGGCTTCGCCCGCGAGGTGGCCAACCGCATGATGTTCTTCAACGAGGGCGTGATCCTCGAGCAGGGCACCCCCGACGAGATGATCAACCACACGAAGTACCCCGAGACGAAGAAGTTCTTCGAAGCGGTCCTCTGACGGCAGCGGGGAAGACCCACGCGGCTCGGCCCGCACATCGTCGTGGATCGCCCGCAGACTCCAGTGATGGTTCAGGGTCGCCGCGAGGACCCCTGAAGTCTCGACCACAGGTTTCGGGTGGAAGGTCGAGCCCTCGTGAGGACGGCGCCGGAGAAAGATGACGGGCCGCGACACCCCTCGGGTTCGATCACGCCTTCCCCATACGCGATCGTTCCCTGTCGAGCATCGCGGCCCGTCAAGCTACGGTCCCGAGCGACCCGGCCGGTCCGGTTTCCCGTTCCTGCCCACGGCCTCGCGGGACCGACGCGAACGATAAACGCGAGGTTGAGACCTGTCAACTCGACACCTATCGCGCTCAAACGGTTTCTCACGAACCCGCAGGTCAGGAGCCCTCTCGGGCGCGATGCGAAAGAGTGACAGGAACGGACCTCGTGGCGATCGCCGTCTCAGCTGCGATCCCCGACGTGTTGGGAGGCCTGTGGATCCGGCGTGGTCGTTGCGTCGTCCGACCGGGTTGCGGGAACCGGCGGAACCGACCGAACGAACAGCCCACCGACGATCACCAGGTACCCGAACCATCCGACGAGCTCGAGCCACGTGGGGTTGGCCTGGTAGCCGAAGATCGCGCGAAGGATGCCTCCCGGTCCCTCGTCGTCCGGGAAAGGAGTCGAGATGTCGAATGCCGTGCCGGCGAGGATCGGGAGCCATCCGGCCTCCTGAAGCTCGTGGAGCCCATAGGCGAAGAGGCCCGCGGCGACCACGATGAGGAGCAGGCCGGTGACGCGGAAGAACGAGCGGAGGTTGAGCCGAAGCCCACCGCGGTACAGGAGGACACCGAGCACCACGGCGAGCACCAGCCCGAGCACGGCTCCGATCACCTGACCGCCGACCCCACCCGACTCGACCGCGGTCCCCTTCGCGGCGGCGAAGATGAACAGGGCGGTCTCCACCCCCTCGCGCAGCACGGCGACGAAGGCGAGGGCCGCGAGCGCGAACCCGCCCGTGAGGAGCGCGGTGTCGACCCGCTCATGCAGCTCCGACCTCACCCGAGCCCCCTGGCGCCGCATCCAGAAGATCATCCAGGTCAGCACGCCGACGGCGGCCAGCGTGACGAGACCCTCGAAGATCTGCTCAGCCTCGCCCTCGAACTCGGCGCCGACCGCGAAGATCACGGTGCCGACGACGATGCTCACGACGACGGCAAGCGCCGTCCCCCACCAGATGAGGTATGCGCGGTTCTGCGCCTGGATCTGCTTCAGGTAGGCAAGCAGGATCGAGATGATCAGCGCCGCCTCGATGCCCTCGCGCAGTGCGACCAGGAACGCAGCTCCCACGTCGGATCTCCTCCCCGCTCGGCCCTTTGTTCGGCTCTCCGAACACCATCTCTTCGGGTCCTCGAAACCCTATCTAGCAGGTCGGATTCATGTCAAGGTCGTTCGGCACCGAACGAAACGGATTGGATCGGCGGACGTCAGGCTGGAGCGGCCTCGACCCAGAGGTTGTCAGCGAGTTCGGCCCCCAAGGCCACCGATCGTGCCTGCACGGTGAGGCTCATCGATCCGTCGGGACCGACACCGTCGACCGCGACGGATGCGCCCGGCATGAGCCCCGACTCTTCCAGGAACCGCATCACCGCGAGTTCGAGCTCGAGGTCCTCGGTGAGCCGACGCAGGGTGACGGTGGTGCCTGACTCGACGTCCTTCAGCGCCACGAGCGAGGTCACGTCGACCTCGTGGCTGGACCCGGGGATGGGATTGCCGTGGGGGCACGCGCCGGGGTCGCCGAGGATCTCCACGAGTCGCTCCTCGACCTGCGCCGAGATCACCCGCTCCCAGACCTCCGCCTCCTGATGCGCCTGATGCCAGGGCAGCCCGATCACGTCGATCAGGAGGTGCTCGGCGAGACGGTGGCGGCGCACGAGCGCGATCGCCACGCGGCGCCCATCGTCGGTGAACGCGAGGGTCCTCCCGTCGGCCGTCAGCAGGCCGTCACCGATCAGGCGCTTGACGTGCTCGCTGACCGACGGGCGGCTCACTCCCATCCACCTCGCGATCTCGGCCTGGACCATCGGGAAGCCCTCCTCCTCGATCTCGTAGAGCGCCTCGAGGTAGTCGGCTGAGGGGTGGCGGATCTCGGTGGCCGGCACGTCGGTCGTCATGGGCGGAGACTACGATACGGGCCGTGAGCCCCTCGACCCGCAGCACACCTGCCGAGACGGACGCCGACGCCCCGCGGCGCATCTTCCTACTCGACGGACACTCGCTCGCGTACCGCGCCTTCTTCGCGCTGCCACCCACCCTGGCGACCTCGAGCGGCACCCTGACGAACGCCGTCTACGGGTTCACGAGCATGGTGATCAAACTGCTCGCCGAGGAGAAGCCCGACCTGATCGCCGTGTTCTTCGATGCGGGTAAGCCGACCGTTCGGCTGGCCAAGGACGCCGACTACAAGGCGGGGCGCCGCGAGACACCGCAGGACTTCACGTCGCAGCTCGGGCTGATCGAGGAGGTGCTCGAGGCGATGCGCATCCCGGTGCTCCGCATCGCCGACGGCAACGAAGCCGACGACGCGATCGGCACGCTCGCGCTTCGGGCCCATGAGCAGGGTGTCGACGCCACGATCGTCACAGCCGATCGCGACTTCTTCCAACTCGTGCGGCCGGGGGTCACCGTGATGTTCAACCGCAAGGGCATCAGCGACATCGTCCGCTACGACGAGCAGGCGGTGACCGAGCGCTACGGCATCACGCCGGCGCAGTACCTCGACTTCGTGGCGCTGAAGGGCGACACGAGCGACAACATCCCCGGGGTCCCCGGCGTCGGCGACAAGACGGCGGCCAAGCTCGTGAACCAGTTCGGCAGCGTCGAGGAGCTCGCCGCGCACACCGACATGCTGAAGGGCAAGCAGAAGGAGCACGTCGAGGCGTCGGCCGACCGGCTCGGCCTCAACAAGGATCTCGCGCGCATCGACACCGGCCTCGAGCTGCCGGTCGACATCGACGACTGTGTGATGGGGGAGTGGGACACCGACGAGGTTCGCCGTCTCTTCACGTCGCTCGAGTTCCGATCGCTCTTCGATCGGCTGCAGGAGATCGGCAACGTCAAGCCGAAGGTCGACGTGGCCGAGCTCGACCTCCGCGAGGTCTCCGCCGACGAGCTCGCGTCGACCTGGGAGGGCGGCGCCCCGGTCGGTGTGCGGCTCGACGCCGATGACGATGCCGTGCGCGGCGCGGCGATCTCGGCAGGCGGCGCGCAGGCCGCGTACGCCCAACTCGACGGCGTCGTGGCGCTCGAGGTGTTCCTCGCCGACGGCGGCGCGCCGAAGTGGGCTCACGATGCCAAGTCGCTCGAGCGGGTGGCGCTGCGCTCGGGCGGCGAAATCGACGGCATGGCTTTCGATACGATGCTCGCCGGCTACCTGCTCGATCCCGCGTCGGCCGACTACCCGCTGCGCACGCTCGCCGAGACATACCTCGGCGCCGACGTGCTCGGCGCGGCAGAGGGCGAGGAGGCCGGCGAGGGCCAGCTGTTCGCCGATAGGTCGTGGCGCACGGTCGCGGCCGAGGCCGCCGCGATCGCCCTGCTCGCACCGGTGATGGAGGAGCGCATCGAGAAGCAGGGGCTCCGGTCCCTGCTCGACGACGTGGAGCTCCCGCTCTCGTCGGTGCTCGCCCGCATGGAAGCCCGCGGCATCCGGCTCGACGTCGACTACCTCGAGGAGATGGGGGAATCGGTCCGCGACCGGATGGCGACCCTGAAGGCCGAGGTCTACACGCACGCCGGCGAGGAGTTCAACCTCAACTCGCCACCGCAGCTGCGCAAGATCCTCTACGAGCAGCTCGGCCTCCAGCCCGGCAAGAAGACACCCAAGGGTGAGCTCTCCACCGATGCGAGCGTGCTCGAGAAGCTCCGCGACGCGCACCCGATCGTCGACGCGCTGCTGTCGTGGCGCGAGCTCGACAAACTGAACTCGACGTACCTCGAAGCGCTGCCGAAGCTCGTCGACCCGCGCGACGGTCGCGTGCACACGACGTTCGTGCAGACCGCCGCCGCCACCGGCCGTCTGTCCTCGAGCAATCCGAACCTGCAGAACGTGCCGATCCGCACGGATCTCGGCCGGCAGATCCGCCGCGCGTTCGTGCCCGGCTCCGACGACCAGGTGTTGCTCGTGCTCGACTACTCCCAGATCGAGCTGCGCATCCTCGCGCACCTCTCGGGAGACGAGGGCCTGCGCACGGCGTTCGAGAGCGGCGAGGACATCCACACGGCCACGGCGGCACGCGTGTTCGGGCTGCCGCTCGATGCCGTCGATCCGCTGTCGCGTTCGAGGGCGAAGATGGTGAACTACGGACTCGCCTACGGAATGAACGCATGGGGGCTCGCGCAACGGCTCGACATCGCCCCCGACGAGGCGCAGGAGATCATGGACGCCTATTTCGCATCGTTCCCCGCGATCCGCGAGTACCTCGACAACCAGGTCGGCCATGCGACGGTCGAGGGGTTCACCGAGACGCTCCTCGGGCGCCGGCGCTACATCCCGGAGCTGCAGGCGGCGAACCCTCGCGTGCGCGACATGGGGCGCCGGCAGGCGTTGAACGCCCCGATCCAGGGCAGCGCGAGCGACGTGTTCAAGATGGCGATGATCCGGGTCGACGAGGCGCTCCGCGAGCACGAAGACCTCGACTGTCACATGCTGCTCACCGTGCACGACGAGTTGGTGTTCGAGGTCCTGGAGGCGAAGGCGGAGGCCGCCTCCGGCCTCGTGAAGGACCGTATGGAGCACGCCGTCGACCTGGAGGTGCCGCTGCGGGCCGACGTGGGCTGGGGCACGAACTGGTCCGACGCAGCACCGGCGGGCCATTGAAGGCGGGCATGGCCGCTCGCTGCAGGGGGGAGGCGTCCGCATGGGGTCCGTAACGTTCGAGGATCTCCGCGAGCTCGTGACGATCCAACCGGGAGCGGTCGTCTCCAAGGTCGTGTATCGCGAGGGCGGCGTCGACGTGACCGTGTTCGGGTTCGATGCTGGCGAGGGTCTGGCCGAGCACGCGGCGGCTCGTGCCGCGATCGTCCAGGTCCTCGCCGGCGACCTTCGGTTCGAGGTGGAGGGCAGGGAGGAACGGCTGCGACATGGATCGTGGGTGACCATGAGTCCGGGGACGGTCCACTCGCTGGAGGCCGTCGAGCCCACGATCATGCTTCTGACGATGCTCCCCGGGGGTGACCCCTCACCTGAGGCGGCCGAGCCCGCCTGAGCACCTGCCTCGTTTGACGGCGTTTCCGCTGGACACCTACCCTGTGCACGGCCGTGGGTTCGCTCGCGTGCCACTCGCACAATCCCAAACCGCGAGTGGTGAGCCCCGCGCGCCGGAAGGAGACCGACCAGATGAGTGACGAGACGACGGTCGCCCCCGAGGCGACCGAGACCGAAGCGGCCCCTGAGGCCTCCACCGAGGAGGTAACCGCCGCTGACACGACCGCCGCGACCGCAGCCGCACCGCGTCCGGCTGCCAACGCGGCGCCCGCCACCCCCGCTCCCGCCGACGGCAAGGACTACACGCCCGAGGAGCTGGTCCAAGCGCTCGAGGCGTCGTTCCGCGACTTCGGCGACGGCGACATCGTCGAGGGCGACGTCGTGAAGATCGACCGCGACGAGGTGCTGCTCGACATCGGCTACAAGAGCGAGGGCGTGATCCCGAGCAAGGAGCTCTCGATCCGCCACGACGTCGACCCGAACGAGGTCGTGAAGGTCGGCGACCACATCGAGGCCCTGGTCCTGCAGAAGGAGGACAAGGAGGGCCGCCTGATCCTGTCGAAGAAGCGAGCGCAGTACGAGCGCGCGTGGGGTCGCATCGAAGAGGTCATGAACTCGGGCCAGACGATCAAAGGCCCGGTGATCGAGGTCGTCAAGGGCGGGCTGATCCTCGACATCGGCCTGCGCGGGTTCCTGCCGGCCTCGCTCGTCGACCTGCGTCGCGTGCGCGACCTACACCCGTTCGTCGGCACCGAGCTCGAGGCCAAGATCATCGAGCTCGACCGCAACCGCAACAACGTCGTGCTGAGCCGGCGCGCCTTCCTCGAGGAGTCGCAGAGCGAGGGACGCAAGAAGTTCCTCGAAGGCCTGCAGAAGGGCGAGCGGCGCAAGGGCACGGTCAGTTCGATCGTGAACTTCGGCGCGTTCGTCGACCTCGGCGGCGTCGACGGCCTCGTGCACGTCAGCGAGCTGAGCTGGAAACACGTCGACCACCCGCAGGAGGTCGTCACGGTCGGCCAGGAGGTCGAGGTCGAGGTGCTCGACGTCGACCTCGAGCGCGAGCGCGTCTCGCTCTCCCTCAAGGCCACCCAGGAGGACCCCTGGAAGGAGTTCGAGCGCACGTCGCAGGCCGGCGCGATCATCACCGGCCAGGTCACGAAGCTCGTGCCGTTCGGCGCGTTCGTCCGCGTCGCGCAGGGTATCGAGGGCCTCGTCCACATCTCCGAGATCAGCCACGAGCACGTGGACACGCCGGAGTCGGTGCTGTCGGTCGGCGACGAGGTGCAGGTCAAGGTGATCGACGTCGACGTGTCACGCCGGCGGGTGAGTCTGTCGATGCGTCAGGTATCGGCGCCGCCGCCGCGCGAGCCCGAGATCAAGGCCGAACCCGAGCAGCGGCGTGAGCCGACGCCCGAGATGGTCTCCACGATCCAGATCCCAGACGACATCCTGGCCGCGGTCGCCGAGGCCGACGCCGCCCGGGCGACCGAGCCCGAACCCGCGGCGCCGGCCCCCGCCGAGCCTGAGGTCGCCGAGTCCGAGGTCGACACCACCGAGGATGCCGTGGCTGAGGCCGTGGAGGAAGCCGTCGAGACCGTCGTCGCCGAGACCGCCGTCGAGGCGGCGATCGAGGAGACCCGGGTCGAGGAGGCGGTCGACGTCGCGGTCGCCGAGGCCGCCATCGACGACGCGATCGTCGCGGAGGCCGAGGGCGACACCGCCACGGCCGAAGCCGACGTCGCGGAGGCCGAGGAGGTGGTCGAGGCCGCCGAGGAGGCCACCGACGAGGAGGTCTCACTCGAAGCGATCCTCGAGGACCTGAAGCGGCGCGAAGGTCGCTCCGACTAACGGGCCGCAGGCCGGGCGGCGGGTAACGACGTGCTCCTCGTCGGCCTCACGGGTGGCATCGGGTCGGGCAAGTCGACGGTCGCGCGCATGCTCGCGGCGCGTGGCGCGGTGGTCCTCGATTCCGACATGCTCGCGCGTGAAGCCGTCGAACCGGGCACGTCGGGGTTCGATGCCGTGGTCGCTCGCTTCGGTGACGGCGTGCTCGGCTCCGACGGCTCCCTCGACCGAGAGGCCCTCGCGTCGATCGTCTTCGCCGACGACGTGGCGCGCGCCGACCTCGAGGCGATCGTGCACCCGGTGGTCCGGCGAGCGATCGCCGAAACGGTGGCCGCACACGCCGGGACCGACGACGTGGTGGTGGTCGACTCCCCCTTGCTGATCGAGACGGGCGCGCACGAGGGGTTCCCGGTCGTCGTGGTCGTGACGGCGTCCGTCCACGCACGCGTTGCCCGCCTCGTCGAGCGAGGCATGGCCGAAAAGGACGTGCGCGACCGCATGGCCGCTCAGATGCCCCTGGAGGAGAAGGTCGCGTACGCCGACGTGGTCCTGGACAACGAGGACACCGTGGCCGGCCTCGAGGAGCGGGTCGACCAGCTCTGGTCGGACCTGCGCTCCCGGGCCCTATCATCGCCGGCGTGAGGACGACGTGAGGTTCCGGGCCGTGCTCTTCGACGCGGGGGAGACCCTTGTGCATCCGTCGCCGTCGTTCCCCGAGCTGTTCTCCCGGATCGTGCGGGACGCCGGCCACGAGCGCGACCCCGACGACGTGCTCGAGGCGAGCGCGGCCGTGCTTCGTCGCTTCAGCGAAGCGTCGCGCGACGGGGACCTGTGGACGCTCTCGCCCGAGGCCTCGCGCACGTTCTGGCTCGGGGTGTACGGACGCATGCTCGAGTCGCTCGGCCTCCCCTCTGCCGACGGCCTCCGCGAGACGCTCTACGAGGGGTTCACCGATCTCGGCAACTACGCCTTGTTCGACGACGTGGCGGAGACGCTCGACGGTCTGGCCGAGGCCGGGGTCACGCTCGGCATCGTGTCGAACTTCGAGGCCTGGCTCGAGGACCTGCTGGCTGCGCTCGGCGTGCGCGACCGATTCCCGGTGCGCGTGATCAGCGGCATCGAGGGCATCGAGAAGCCGGACCCACGCATCTACCGGCTGGCCCTCGAACGTGCCGGGGTATCGCCGAGGGAGGTGGCCTTCGTCGGCGACAACCCGGAGTACGACGTCGTCCCGCCAGCGGTGCTGGGCATGTTCACGGTGCTGATCGATCGTCGCGAGCGGCATCCGGCGCATCCCGGCGCCCGCATCACCGACCTGCGTGCCCTCACCGGCGTGCTGGAGACGGCATGACGGCGAAGGTCTTCGACGTCGCGCAGGCCGAGGCGACGCTGCCATTGCTCATGGAGCTGCTGCCGCGGGTCCGCGACGCGCGCCGGGCGCTGGTCGACGCGAGCGACCGCATCACCGCGGCCGTGGAGACGGACGGCGGCGGCGTTGCCGGCACCGACTGGTTCACGGCGCAAGAGCGACTGCGTGAGGACCTCACGACACTCGCCGATGAGGGCATCCTGCTCCGCGACCCCGAGATCGGGCTCGTGGACTTCCCTGCCGAACGCGAGGGCAGGCGGGTGTTCCTCTGCTGGCGCCTCGGAGAAGCCTCGGTGACCTGGTTCCACGAAGAACACGCCGGCTACTCGAACAGGAAGCCGCTGTGAGCCCAGCCGATCGGAGGCCCGTCGTCGTGGTCGCAGGCGCCGACGCCGCCGATCCCCCGCCGGGCATCGAGGCGGCGACCGAGGTGGCAGAGCTGCGTTACGCGCCCGAGCTTGGAGCCCTCTCGAGGCTCCTTCCGGACGCCGACGTCGTGTTCCTGTGGCGCCTCGATCCGACCTGGCTGCCCGGGCTCTGGCCGGCCCCCGATCGCCTCCGATGGATCCAGTCGGCGTCGGCGGGGGTCGATGCGCTCCTGTTCCCAGGATTGATCGAGAGCGACGTCGTCGTGACGAACGCCGCCGGCGTCTTCGACGAGCCGATCGCCGAGTGGGTGGTCGGGGCGATGCTCGCATTCACCACGGGGCTGCAGCGATCGATCGTCGACCAACATCGAGGGGAGTGGACGACGGGACGCACGACCGAGCGGCTCGAGGGAGCGCGGCTCGTGATCGTCGGCCCCGGACCGATCGGCCGGGCGACGGCCACACGCGCGCTCGCCCTCGGCATGTCGGTCACCCTCGTCGGCCGGCAGCCGCGAGCACACGAGACGTTCGGCGACGTGCTCGGCGTCGCGCAGCTCCACCGCGCGCTCACCGACGCCGACCACGTCCTCGACGCGCTGCCGCTCACCGCGCAGACCCGGGGCCTGTTCGACGCGAACGCGTTCGCGGCGATGCCCGCGCGCGCTCGCTTCTACAACGTGGGACGCGGGGGCACGGTCGACGAATCCGCGCTCGTCGAGGCGCTGGCGGCCCGCACGATCGCCGGCGCGGCCCTCGACGTCTTCGCGACCGAGCCGCTGCCGGCCGAGAGCCCGCTGTGGGCGATGCCGAACGTGATCGTCTCGCCCCACATCAGCGGCGACGCCGAGGGGTGGGAAGGTCGTGTGGTGTCGGTCTTCGTCGAGAACCTGCGACGGTTCTCCGAGGGCGAGCCGCTCGAGAACGTCGTCGACAAGGAAGCCGGCCACGGCACGGGCGAGCCGCCTGCGGGCCACGGCCGAGGACTTCCCCCGGGTCCGACCGCACGTGGCGATGGAGGCCGATGAGCGAACGCGTGATCGATGTCCGGGGCCTCCGCATGGCCTACGGCGACGTGGAGGCCGTCAGGGGCATCGACCTCTACGTCGACCGGGGGGAGGTGTTCGCCCTGCTCGGCCCCAACGGCGCCGGCAAGACGACCACGGCGAGATCCTCGAGGGGTACCGCGACCGCACCGGGGGGCGGGGTGCGCGTGCTCGGCAGCGATCCCGCATCGGGCGGAGCCGAGCAGAAGCGGCGGACCGGCATCGTCCTGCAGTCGACAGGCGTCGACCCGTTCCTCACGGTGCGGGAGACGGTTCAGCAGTACGCGGGGCACTACCCAGCGCCGCGGGAGGTCGACGAGGTGATCGAGCTCATGGGCTCGCCGAGAAGCGCGATACCCGTGTGAACAAGCTCTCGGGCGGGCAACAGCGTCGGCTCGACGTGGCGGTCGCGCTCGCCGGCGACTCGAGCTGCTCTTCCTGGATGAGCCCACGACCGGCTTCGACCCCAACGCGAGGCGCAACGCACGGGAGATCGTGCGCAACCCTCGCCGACCTCGGGAAGACCGTCTTCCTCGCGACCCACTTCATGGACGAGGCGCGGGGTCGCAGGCCTCGTGCTCGCCGCTCGGTTCTTCAGCTGGGAACCCCGCAGGTAGCACGAAACGCTCTGCTAGGCTCCGGACCCTGGGCGCGAGGCGGTGGTTGCCTGCCTGGGACGACACGAACGAGGGGGATGCGCGATGCGGAGATTCCTGCTCGGGCTCGCGGTGCTCGCGATCGTCGCGGCCGCCTGCGCGCCCGAAGACGAAACGAGCCAACCCGCCGACAGCGGCGGCGCCACCGAGCCGGCGCCCGTGGACGCCGCGACCTGTGCGGCCGACGCGGACCTCGTCAACGAGGGCACGCTCACGATCGCCACGGGCAACCCCGCGTACAAGCCGTGGTACGGAGGCAAGAGCGTCGAGGGCTCCGAATGGGAGTCCGGCCAGTTCACGGGCGATCCGCACTCCGGCGAGGGATACGAGTCCGCGTTCGCTTACGCGCTCGCCGAGGAGCTCGGCTTCAGCGAGGACCAGGTGCAATGGCTCGGCATCCCGTTCAACAAGTCCTTCGCGCCCGGTCCGAAGGACTTCGACTTCTCGATGCAGCAGGTCTCGATCACCGAGAAGCGGGCGCAGGCGGTCGACTTCAGCGACGGGTACTTCGACGTGAACCAGGCACTGATCGCGAACGAGGGTTCGCCGGCGATCGGCGCGACCACGCTGGCCGAGCTCCAGGATCTGAGGCTGGGCGCACCGATCGGCACGACGAGCCTCACGGCGATCGAGGAACTCGTCCAGCCGACCGAGGGCGCCAGCGTCTACGACGACCTCGACCTCGCGCTCAAGGACCTGAAGAACGGACAGATCGACGGCGTGGTCGTCGACTTCCCGACCGCGTTCTACGGCTACGCCGACGTCGTCGTCGGGCAGTTCCCCGACTTGGGCGAGCAGGAGCAGTTCGGCCTGACGTTCGAGAAGGGGAACCCGTTCGTGGAGTGCGTGAACCTGGGCATCGCTGCGCTCGAGGCCGGCGGGACGCTCGATGCGCTGAAGGACGAGTGGCTCGAGACCGACACGAGCGTTCCGACCTTCGAGTAACCGAGGGGCTCCGATCGCGCGGTGAGCGACGTAGGAGGGCAACCCACCGTCGACGGGGCTCCGCGTCCCGATCCTCGAGAACCCCTGTCCCCGTCGGGCGGCAGGGGTTCTCGCATCTTGGGCGGGGGCGACGGGACCCGCAGCGTGTGGATCGCCGTCGTCAGCACGGTGATCTTCTTCGCCGTCGTGATCCTGGCGGTCGTGAACTCGCCGGGCTGGTCGGCGCCCGGTGGCGTGAGGCAGCAGTTCTTCAACCGGGAGATCTTCGAGGAGTCGCTGCCGAAGATCCTCGACGGCTTCTGGCTCAACGTGCGCATCTTCCTGATCGCCGAGGTCCTGGTGCTGATCCTCGCCCTGGTGCTCGCGGTGATGCGGAGCCTGCCGGGTCCGGTCTTCGCGCCGCTGCGCCTGCTCGCCGTGTCGTACTCGATCCTCTTCCGCGGCGTTCCGACGATCCTGGTGATCTTCATCCTCGGGTTCGGCATGCCGGCGTTGGAACTGCAAGGGGTGCCCAACAGCGACGTGTTCTGGGCGATCGTGGCACTCACGCTCGTGTACTCGGCCTACGTCGCTGAGGTGTACCGGGCCGGCATCGAGTCCGTACACCCCAGTCAGACCGCCGCGGCCCGGTCGCTCGGCCTGCGCCGGGGCCAGGCGATGCGCTACGTCGTGCTCCCGCAGGCGATCAAGCGGGTCCTGCCGCCGCTCCTGAACGACTTCATCGGCCTGCAGAAGGACTCCGCGCTGGTCGCGGTCCTCGGCGTCACCGAGGGGCTCCGTCAGGCGCAGATCACACAGGCGACCTTCTTCAACTTCACACCGTACGTGTCGCTCGCCCTCGTCTACGTGGTGATCACGATCCCGCAGGTGCTCTTCGTCGACTGGCTGATCAAGCGGGACCAGCGCCGGCAGCAGGCCGGGGGAGTCGCGTGATCCCCACGACGCAAGGGCCGGCGATCGTGATCGAGGGGCTCCACAAGTCCTTCGGTGACCTGCAGGTGCTGCGGGGCGTCGACCTCGAGGTGGCCGACCACGAGGTGATCTGCCTGATCGGCGCATCCGGGTCGGGCAAGTCCACCCTGCTGCGGTGCGTGAACCTGATCGAACCGATCGACGCCGGACGCATCGTGGTCGAGGGCGACGAGATCACGGCGCCGGGGATCGACGTGAATGCGATCCGCCGGCGCATCGGCATCGTGTTCCAGTCGTTCAACCTCTTCCCCCACATGAGCGTGCTCCGCAACATCACGCTCGCGCCCACGAAAGTGGTCGGCACGAGCGGACCGCAGGCAGAGGCAGAGGCGCGTGAGCTGCTCGACCGCTTCGACCTGGCGGACAAGGCCGAGGAGTACCCCGACCGCCTCTCCGGCGGCCAGCAGCAGCGGGTCGCCATCATGCGCGCCCTCGCGATGAAGCCGGACATCATGCTGCTCGATGAGGTCACGAGCGCGCTGGACCCCGAGCTCGTGGCCGAGGTGCTCGACGTGATCCGCGAGCTCGCGGCCGCCGGCATGACGATGCTGATCGCGACCCACGAGATGGGCTTCGCGCGCGACATCGCGACGCGCGTGTGCTTCCTCGACGAGGGCGTGATCGCCGAGCAGGGACCCCCCGAGCAGATCTTCGACGATCCCCGGCAGGAGCGGACCGGTCAGTTCCTGGCCAGGATCGTGGCCGCGGGGCGCTTGTGACTCAGTCCAGGGTGCGCTCGACCGCCTCCAGGTCGTCGAGGTAGGGCATCGCCCCCAGCGCCTCGAACGTCGGCCGTGCCTGGGTCAGCCGCGCG
This sequence comes from Actinomycetota bacterium, assembly GCA_035697485.1. Classification (NCBI taxonomy): domain Bacteria; kingdom Bacillati; phylum Actinomycetota; species Actinomycetota bacterium. The sequence continues at coordinate 19,203 of DASSCU010000033.1, read as the reverse complement.
CGGGCGTCGCCGGCGCGCCCGAGCTTGACGAGACAGCGGGCCGATCCCACCCGCGCGAGTGCCGTCTCGAGCGGGAAGCCGTAGGACTCCCACTCTGCGCCGACCCGCGCATGCAGGTCGAGCGCGCCGGTCGGGTCGCCCCACGTCTCCTCGAACGTCGCCCGTCCGGTGTCGTGGGAGAGCTGAAGCCTGCGCGACGAACCACCCTCGTTGATGTCGACGTCGAGGATCCCGGCCGCCCGGGTCCGCTCGTCGGCCTTCGCAAGCATGCGCACGGCCAACGGCAGGAAGCCCGTCCGGAAGGTCGGCTGCGACGCTGTCGACGCGGTGAACGCGTCGAGATGCATGAGCATGCCGCGCCTGTCGTCGTCCGCGCACGCGATCTCGGCCGCGAGCAGGAACGCCGGTGCGAGGTACTCGACCGTCCCGAGCTGCGTCGCCCTGTCCATCAGCTCCTTGGCGCACGCCCGAGCGGTCTCGTGATCCCCTCTGCGGAGCGTGACCCACCCCTGGAACTGGACGGCGACCGACCCCGGCTGGGTTTCACCGCCGTGGTCGGCGTCCCATCCGCGCAACCATGCCGCCGTGGAGAGCACGTGATCCCAGTCGCCGGTGTCGAACAACGGCTCGAGCACGCCTCCGCGGGCCCACGCGTAGGAGGTCTCGAGCCCCCGGGCCACGCAGAACGTCGCCATCTCCTCCCAGACCGGCTCCGAGGCGGCGGGCCCCTGGTGGTACCAGAGCTCATACGCGTAGTTGTTGTACGCGGTCGCCGTCTCCTCGCCGAGCCCGTACTCCACGCCCACTCGCAAGGCCTCTCGCAGATCCTCGAGACCGGCGTCGTCGCCGAGCTTGCTGCGGCTCGCCCCGCGGTACTGCAGCGCGAGCACCTCCTCCCGATGCAGCGCCATCTCTCGGGCGAGCCCCAAGGCCCGCTCGGACCACGAGACGCACTGGCGCAGCTCCCCGACGACCCACAGATGGCCGGCCATGCGGGTGGTGGCGTGCGCCAGCGCCGGACCGGGAGGGTGTGCCTCGAGCACCTCGATCGCCTGCTCCAGCAGTGGCCCCTCGCCCTCGATGTCACCCCGCTCGAACCGCGATCGCGCGAGCATCACGGTCGCGTCGGCCGCTCCGACCTCGTCCTCATGCAGGGCGAACAGGTCGACCGCGGCGCGCAGGTCGTCCTCGGCCTGGTCGAACCGCCCTGCCACGAGGGCCGCGGTCCCGGCGCCGACCAGGGTGCGAGGACGCCTCGGGTCGTCGTCGGCCATCAGGTCGAGGGCTCGCCGGGCATGGGCGAGCGAGCGGGCGGGGTCGAGCCCTACGGCGCGCTCCGAGGCCGCCAGCAGGTGGTCGACCGCCTGATCGGCCATCTCCCAAGCCATCGCGTCGCCGGCCGCCTCGGCCAGGTCGTGGGCCTCTACGTAATGGGAAGCGAGACGCTCCTCCCGGTCGGCGGCGCCGCCGCCGAGCGTCGAGCCGAGCCACCCGGCGACGGCCCGGTGCTTGCGGGCCCGATCCGCCCGAGGGATGCGCCCGTACGCCACGTCGCGCACGAGCACGTGCCGGAACGCGTACTCGGTCTGCCCGGCGACCGAGGTCGTCTTGGCACGGCGCAGGATCTCGCGTTCCACCAGCTCCTCGAGCGTGGTCCGCGTCACGTCGTCGGAGGCGCCGTTGACCGCGGCCACCGCGCCGGGCCAACAGGTCAGACCGACGACGGCGGCGTCCTGCGCGGCGGCGCGCAGACGCGTGGGGAGCGCGTCGAGGCGCGACGAGAGCAGGGCCTGGATCGTCGGCGGGAGCGCGCCGGTCGCGGCGCGTGCCCCGCCGCCGGCGTCGCGCCTGGTCTGGTCGCGCAGCATCCGCATGAACTCCTCCGCGTACAGCGGGTTCCCACCCGAGCGTTCGACGACCGCCTCGGCCATGTCCGCCGGCAGCGTGTCGCGGTCGCGCAGAGCGGCCACGAGCTGTGCGGTCTCGGCCTCCGACAGGGGCGCGAGCCGCATCGTCGTCGCGCCCGGCCGGTCCCCCCACCCCGGCCTGACATCGAATAGCTCCCGGCGTCCCGCCACGATCACGGTGAGGGGCACGGTGCCGACGTTGTCGAGCAACAGGTCGAGGAAGGAGAACAAGGCCGGCGAAGCGTCGTGCATGTCCTCGAACGCCAGGATCGTCGGGTTCTCCTGTGCGAGACGCTCGACGAACGTGGACCACGCCGAGAACGTCTCCTCACGGGTGGGGTCGTCGGCCGCCGCGCGGGCCGTGACCAACGGCAGGAGGTGGCGGTGCAGCCGATGCACCTCGTCGGCGGTCGTCGCGACCCGTTGGAGGGTCTCATCGAGTTTCGAGGCGACCGCCTCGGGCGGGTCGGAATCGAGGATGCCCGCCTCGGCCTTCACGACATCGGCGAACGGCGCGAACGCCGTCGTGTCCCCGTACGGGGTCGGTCGTCCCATGCGCCAGCGCACGAGCTCGGGGAGGTTGTCGGTCACGACCGACAACTCCGCGATCAGCCGGCTCTTCCCGAGCCCGGCGTCGCCCACGATCGTCACCAACCGCGGACGCCGGTCGCGCAGCGACGACAGGAACTCGGCACGCATCGTCCGAAGCTCGTCACGCCGACCGACGAACGGGGCGCCCGTGGGGTCGGGTGGCTCGATCGCCATCCGCCCTCGCGACTCGATCGGTGCCCAGATCGGGATCGGCTCTGCCTTGCCCTTCACGGTGACCGGGCGAAGTTCCTGCCATCGGAAGGTGAAGCGCGTCGCGAGGTACGTTGACGCGGCGACCACGAGCCCGTCGGGCGGGGCGGTCGACTGCAGCCGCGAGGCCGTGTTCACCACGTCGCCCGTCACCCGCTCACCGATGCGCGGGCCCCGTCCCAGGGAGACGACGACCTCTCCCGTCGCGATGCCCACCCGGACCGCGAGCGACGACGGGTCCTGCAGACGCAGGGCCTGCATCTCCTCCCTGATGCGCAGCGCGGCCCGCACCGCGCGCTCGGCGTCGTCCTCGTGGGTGACGGGAACACCGAAGACCCCGAACACCACGTTGCCGACGACCTTCTCGACCGCACCGCCGAACCCCTCGATCTGCCGCTGGAGCAGCTCATGGAAGGGCCGCAGGGTCGCCGTGAGGTCCTCGGGATCCAAACCGGGCTCGAAGCGTCGCTGCACGTCGACGACGTCGGCGAACAGTGCCGTGATCAGCCGGCGTTCCTCGCCGGGAGAGTCCAGCGGGGTGCCGCACGCGATGCAGAACCGAGCCTGCTCAGGATTCTGTGCACCACAGTTCGGACAGATCCGCACGCCCCGAGTCTACGGAGGCGTGTCCTCCCCCCGATAAGCACCTCGCAGAACGGTGAGGCTATCCGGCCCGCGTCACGCTCCGGACACGGGTTCCGGTCACCTGGTGGGCGACGTCGGGCTCGCCCGTCGACGCCAGCGCTGCCCATCGACCGCGAGGCACGCGGTCGGCCGTCCAGGTGAGGTTCCCCGTGGTGCACAGCTGGGCTTCCTCCGTGTCCGTGAGCGTTGCCCACGTGACCTCGAACGCGCCTTCGGCCGTCTGCCCGCGGAAGACGCCGGTCACGTGGAGCGCCTCATACAGGAACCGCTCGTCGAACGCGAGCCGTCGCCCGTCGAGCCGATGGCCGACCCCCCCGAAGCTCCACCACGACGAGTACTCGAGCGTCGTCGCGTCCTCACAGTGGAGGGCGGCGTCGAACCGGAGCCCCTTCATCGACATTTGTCCTTGCTGCCCGACCCGGACCCGGAACCCGATCTTCGTGCCCGCCGAGGTCTCGCCCGCGTACGCTCGGATCCGAGCGGCGGTTGCCGGGGTCGCTCCGAGCATCACGAAGAGGGTGACGGCGAGCGGAACGATCGCTGCACGGCGCATACAGTGCCTCCTGACTGAAGGGTTGCGACATCGTGACATGCGCCCGGCACCCTCACATCGGTCCCATCGCCCCATGTCGGCGTGGCTCTCTAGACTGACCCCGTGCCCCCGTTCACCTTGCGCTCGGAGTTCAGGCCTGCCGGCGACCAGCCTGCCGCGATCGAGCAGCTCACCGCGGCCGTGCAGGCCGGCGACGAGCACGTCACGCTGCTCGGCGCCACGGGCACCGGCAAGACGTTCACGATCGCGCACGTCGTCGAGCAGGTGCAGCGTCCCACCCTGGTGATCGCGCCGAACAAGTCGCTCGCCGCCCAGCTCGCCAACGAGTTCCGCGAGGTGTTCCCCGACAACGCGGTCGAGTACTTCGTGAGCTACTACGACTACTACCAACCCGAGGCGTACATCCCCTCGACCGACACGTACATCGAGAAGGACAGCTCGGTCAACGACGAGATCGAGCGGCTGCGCCACTCGGCGACCGCCGCGCTCCTCGGCCGCCGCGACGTGCTGATCGTGGCGAGCGTTTCGTGCATCTACGGGCTCGGGTCGCCCGAGGAGTACGAGGGGCAGATCCTCCGGCCGTACAAGGGCACCGACATCCCCCTCGAGTTCGCGATGCAGCGGCTCGTCGACATCCAGTACTCGCGCAACAACGTGAGCCGGGCGCGCGGCACGTTCCGGGTGCAGGGCGATACGCTCGAGGTATTCCCGCCGTACGAGCAGACCGGCTACCGCATCGAGTGGTGGGGGGACACGGTCGAGAAGATCTCGCGGTTCGATCCGGTCACGGGCGAGATCGTGGCCGGCGATATCGTCGACCTCACCGTCTTCCCGGCCTCGCACTACGCGACGAGCGAGGGGCGCATGAAGGCCGCCGTCGTCACGATCGAAGAGGAGCTGCACGAACGGCTCGCCGAGCTCGAGGGGGAGGCCAAGCTGCTCGAGGCCGAGCGGCTGCGCATGCGAACGAGCTACGACCTCGAGATGATGCGCGAGGTCGGGTTCTGCAGCGGCATCGAGAACTACTCGCGGCACATCGACGGTCGCAGCCCCGGCACGGCGCCGTACACGCTGCTCGACTACTTCCCCGACGACTACCTCGTCGTGATCGACGAGTCGCACGTGACCGTCCCGCAGATCGGCGGCATGTACGAGGGCGACCTCTCGCGCAAGTCGGTGCTCGTCGAGCACGGGTTCCGGCTGCCGAGCGCGATCGACAACCGCCCGCTGAAGTTCGAGGAGTTCGCAGAGCGCGCGCGGCAGACCGTCTACATGTCGGCCACTCCGGGGCCCTACGAACTGCGCCACTCCACGAAGGTGGTCGAGCAGATCGTGCGCCCGACCGGCCTCGTCGATCCCGAGGTGCAGATCCGCCCCACGAAAGGACAGGTCGACGACCTGATCGAGGAGATCCGTCGCCGCGCCGAGGCCGACCAGCGCGTGCTCGTCACGACGCTCACGAAGAAGATGGCCGAGGACCTGACCGACTATCTCGTCGAGATGGGCATCCGTGTGCGCTACCTGCACTCCGAGGTCGACACCCTCCAGCGGATCGAGATCGTGCGAGACCTGCGGCTGGGTGAGTTCGACGTGCTCGTCGGCATCAACCTGCTCCGCGAGGGGCTCGACCTGCCCGAGGTCTCGCTCGTCGCGATCCTCGACGCCGACAAGGAAGGCTTCCTGCGCTCGGAGACGTCGCTGATCCAGACGATCGGCCGGGCGGCGCGCAACGTCGACGGCACGGTGCTGATGTACGCCGACGCCGTGACCGACTCGATGAAGACCGCGATCGGTGAGACCCAGCGGCGACGCCAGATCCAGCAGCGGTACAACGCGGAGCACGGTATCGATCCGCAGACCGTGCAGCGCAAGGTCACCGACATCCTGCTCTCGCTGCGTGGTGAGTCCGATCCGAAGGCGACGGCCCCGACGAAGCCACGGCGTCGACGCGCCCCACGCGAGGAGATGCCGACCGAGGAGCTCGAGCGGCTCGTCCAGGGCCTCGAGGAGGAGATGCACCAAGCCGCGAAAGATCTGCGTTTCGAGTACGCGGCGCGCCTGCGCGACGAGGTGCACGACCTGAAGCGCGAGCTGAAGCAGCTCAGGGAAGCCGGCGTCGCCTGAACCGGCTCAGCCTCAGGAAGCCGGTGCGAAGAACTCGACCGCGATCCCGTCGGGGTCGCGTGCCGTGACGACCGTCGCGTATCCGGGCTCCTCGAGCGGGCCATGCGTCACGCCGAGCGCGTCGAGGTGATCGATCCAGTCCCGAACCACGTCGCCGTCCGCGCACGCGATCGCGAAATGGTCGAGACCCACGTGGCGATGATCGAACCTTCCGTCCGCCGGCCCGCCCGCGTGTACGGTGAGTCCGACCGTCAAGCCGCCGTCCGATCGCATCACCGATCGGACCCATCCCTCGCCCGATCGGTCGGCGACCTTGCGTACCCCGAGCACCTGCTCGTACCACCGCATGCTTCGCGCCAGGTCCGTCACGGTGAGCGACACGTGCTGATAGCCGGCCACGACGGCTGGCGGAAGACTCATCTCAGCTCGGCCCGGTGGCGGTAGAAGTCGACCTTCTCCGGCTCGAGGGGCGTGTTGCCGAGGATCAGATCGGCCGACTTCTCGGCGAGCATCATGACGGGCGCGTAGATGTTCCCGTTGGTGACGTACGGCATCGACGAGGCGTCGACGACGCGCAAGCCTTCGAGCCCGTGCACCTTCATCGTAAGGGGGTCGAGCACCGACATCTCGTCGACGCCCATGCGTGCGGTGCACGAGGGGTGCAGGGCGGTCTCGCCGTCCTTCGCGACCCAGGCGAGGATCTCCTCGTCGGTCTCGACGCTCGGACCGGGTGAGAGTTCGCCACCGTTGAAGGGGTCGAACGCCGGCTGCGTGAGGATGTTTCGGGCGACCCGGATCCCCTCGACCCATTCCCGTCGATCCTGGTCGGTCGAGAGGTAATTGAAGCGCAGCGCGGGATGCACCCGCGGGTCGGCACTCTTCAGCTTCACGGAGCCGCGAGCGTCTGAGTACATCGGCCCGATGTGGACCTGGTAGCCATGGTCGCCCGATGGCGCCGAGCCGTCGTAGCGGATCGCGATCGGCAGGAAGTGGAACATCAGGTTCGGGTAGTCGACGTCGTCGTTGCTGCGCACGAACCCGCCCGCTTCGAAGTGGTTCGTCGCCCCGAGCCCGGACCGCAGGAACAGCCACTCGGCGCCGATGAACGGACGACGCCACATCTTCATGCCGGGTGCGATCGATACCGGCTGCGTGCACGAGTACTGCACGTACACCTCGAGGTGGTCCTGCATGTGCTCGCCGACCCCCGGCAGGTCGTGGACCACGTCGATCCCGAGCGTCTGCAGCTCGGCGGCGTTGCCGACCCCCGAGAGTTGCAGCAGTTGCGGCGAGTTGAAGGCGCCGCCGCAGAGCACGACGTCGCCGCCCATCGCGCGCTTCGGCGACCCGTCGCGACCCTGCGTGTACTCGACCCCGATCGCGCGCGTGCCGTCGAACAGGATCCTCGTGACGAAGGCGCGCGTCCGGACGTCGAGGTTGGGCCGCGACATCACGGGGTGCAAGTACGCCCGCGCCGCCGAGAGCCGGCGTCCACGATGGATCGTGCGGTCGAACGGCGCGAAGCCCTCCTGCCGGAAGCCGTTCACGTCGTCGGTGAGCGGGTACCCGGCCTGCTGCACGGCCTCGAAAAACGCCCCGAACAGCGGCGTCGTTGCCGGCCCGCGCTCGAGCACGAGGGGCCCGGCGTGCCCGCGCATCTGGTCGGTGCGGTCCGAGGCGAGCGCGCGCTCCATGCGCTTGAAGTAAGGCAGGCAATGCGCGTAGTCCCACGTCTCCATGCCCGGGTCCGACGCCCACCGCTCGTAGTCGAGCGGGTTCCCGCGCTGGAAGATCATGCCGTTGATGCTGCTCGACCCGCCGAGCACCTTCCCTCGTGCGTGGTAGACGCGGCGACCGTTCATGTGTGGCTCGGGCTCGCTCTCGTACTTCCAGTCGTAGTACTTGCTGCCGATCGGGAACGCGAGCGCCGCCGGCATGTGGATGAAGACGTCCCAGATGTAGTCGGGGCGCCCCGCCTCGAGCACCAGCACGCGGTTCGAGGGGTCGGACGAGAGCCTGTTGCCGAGCGCGCTGCCGGCGGAACCGCCACCGACGATCACGAAGTCGTACCGCCCACCCATCAGCGTGCCTCCTCGCGTCTGTCGCCGACCGCGAGCATGCACCAGCAGCACGCCGGCTGCACCGCCGGCGTTGCCCATCCCGCAACGCGCGGTGACCGTCCGCGGGTTAGGGTTCGGCGCGTGGCTCGACTTGTGATCCGTGCGCCGCTCGCATGGCTCGGCCCCGGGCGTGCGACCCCCGACGTGCAGGTGACCTGCGAGAGCGGATCGATCGTGGAGGTCGGTCGCGTCCACCCGGTGCCCGAGACCGACGAGCTCGTGGTGGCCGACGGCTTCCTGCTGCCGGCGGGCGCCGACCGTCACGTGCACATCGAGCTCGGCGACCCGGGGGCGATCCTGCGCCGGGGCGTGACCGCGGTCCGCGATCTGGCGTGGCCGTCGGAGGCGATCTTCCCGCTCGCCGAGGCGTCGGAGATGCCCGGCTTCAACGGTCCGTTCGTCAGGGCGACCGGTCCGATGCTCACCGCGCCCGGCGGGTACCCGACGCGGGCATCGTGGGCGCCGCCCGGCACCGGCCTCGAGGTGGCCGACCCCGAGGAGGCCGCGGTCGCGGTTGCGGGCCTCGCGACGAGAGGCGCCGTCGCGATCAAGGTCTCGCTGAACGCCGAGGCGGGGGCGACACCGAGCGACGCGGTGCTCGCGGCGATCTGCGATGCGGCGGCCGAGCACGACCTGCCGGTGACGGCACATGCGCAGGGGGCGGGGCAGGTCGCGCGGGCGTTGGGCGCCGGCGTCGGCGAGCTGGCGCACGCGCCGTGGAGCGAGCGCCTCGACGATGCGACCGTGGCCGCCGCCGCGTCCCGCCAGCGATGGGTCTCGACGCTCGACATCCACGGTTTCGGCCGAGACACGCCCGAGCTCCGCTGCGCCCTCGACAACCTGGCGAGGTTCCATCGCTCGGGCGGCGAGATCGCCTACGGCACCGACCTCGGCAACGGTCCCATCCCGCCGGGGGTGCACGTCGACGAGCTGCGATGGCTGCGCGCCGCAGGGCTCACGACCGAGGAGGCCCTCCAGGCGTTCGTACGCGCACCGATCGAGGTCGGAGCCCCTGCCGATCTGCTGGTCGTGGGGGAGAGTCCCCTCGGCGACGTCGCGGCGCTCGACGACATCAGGGTCGTCGTCCGGGCGGGACGGATCGTGCCCACCCGGTAGTCTGCTTCAGACTACTCGGCGGCGACCCCGTCCCCGACCGGATTCAGCGCGAGGCCAACACCGCCCGCAGCTCGTCGAAGCACCGATCGACGTCTTCCTCGGTATTGAAGAAGTGCGGGCTGATCCGGAGGCCGTCGCCGCGGAAGTCGGTGCAGACATCACGAGCGAGCAGCTCGTGGCAGATCGCGTCGGCGTCGGCGCCGACCCGCACGTTCACGACACCGCCGCGCTCACCGCGCTCGCGGGGGGTCCGCACCGCCAACCCGGCCTCGTCGGCCCGCGCGATCACGTGATCGGTCAGCTCGCTCTGGCGCGCCCGGATCCGCTCGACACCCACCTCCGAGATGATGTCGATGCCGCCCTGCGCGAGGAAGAACACCGGCGCGGGCGGGGTGCCGTGCTCGAGCCGGCGCGCCGTGGGGTGGTACGCGAGGTGCTCGGTGTCGAACGAGAACGGATCCTCGGTCGCGAACCACCCGGTCACCGTGGGCTCCAACGCCGGCAGCAACGAACGCCGAGCGTAGAGGAACACCATGCCCGGCCCCCCGCACATCCACTTCAGCGAGCCGGCGGTGTAGAGGTCGCAGCCCAGGCCGTGCAGGTCGAGCGGCACGGTGCCGAGGCCGTGGTAGTCATCGACGAACGAGAGCGCCCCTCGTTCCCGCGTCAGCGCGCAGATCGCCGCAGCGTCGACGACCGCGCTCGACCGGTAGAGCACACGATTCACCATGACCAGTGCGGTGTGCTCGTCGATCGCCTCGTCGTAGTCCTCGAGCGGGATCGTGAGCCCGTCGGGAGATCGCAGCCAGACGATCTCGGCGCCCGTCTTCGCCGCCCAGGCGAGCCAGACATGCCCGTCGGTGGGGAAGTCGAGCTCGCTCAGGATCACGCGGTTCCGCTCACCGCGCAGATCGATCGCCGAGGCGACGGTCGCGAGCGCCACCGAGATGTTCGTCGTGATCGCGACCTCGTCCGCGTCGCACCCCGCCAGCGCCGAGAAGGACCGCTTCAGACCCGCCATGGCTGGGAAGATGTCCTCGAACCAGACGTGGTCGGGCGCGCCCTTCGTCGCCCACGCGTCGAGGTAGCCGTCGAGCAGCGCGCGCGAACGGTGCGAGATCGGCCCGAGCGAGGCGCTGATCAGGTACGTCTTGCGATCGAGCACCGGGAACTCGTCCCGGTACGAGGCGAGATCGCGCTCAGGCGCCGTCGCCGGTCTCCTCGGCGGCCCCGGCGGCGTCGCTCGCCTCACTCGTCTCGTCCGGGTGGTGCCCGCGATCGTGCTCCAGCAGGTAGTCGACGTACATCGGCCGCAAGGCCTCGCCGAGCGGGCCGGAGTCGGCGTCGTAGAGCAGGTCGTTCAGCAGTGCCAGAGGACGGCGCACGTCGGTCTTGCTCCGCTCATCGTCGCCGATGACTTCCTCGGCCACCGGCAGCGCCTTCAGCAGCTCCCAGAAGAACCCCACGTCGAGCCGGCGCTTGGCGAGGGCGATCGTCCGATCGTAGAGATCCTTCGTCGGCAGGGCTTCGAGTTCGGCGCGGGTCGTCATGCCAGGCAGCCTAGCGTCCGTCGCCCCTGCCTGGCAGGAACCGCTCGAACCAGGCGACCGTGCGAGTGGCAAGGTCGAGGATCGCTGGGAACTCGCCCACGCCGTGCCCCTCCTGGGGGTACAGCACCACCTCGGCGGGCACCCCGTGCTCGCGGAGCGCCCGGTAGAACTCCACGGCCTGGCCGACCGGGGTCGCACGGTCGTGGCGACCTGACGTGAGCAGCACGGGCGTCGTGACGTTCGCGGCGTGCAGCGCCGGGCTGCGGCCTGTGTACTCCTGCGGCACATCGTGCGGCTGCCCGCCGAGGAAGTCGCCCACCCACGCGCCGAGGCTGCTGTCGAACCGTTCGGACCACCAGTCGGTCACCGGGGAGATCGATACCGACGCCTTGAACCGCTGATCGCGGGTCGGGATCCATGCGGCCATGAACCCACCGTAGCTGCCTCCAGTCAGGACGAGACGGTCGGGGTCGGCGAGGCCGGCGGCGACCGCGGCGTCGACGCCGGTGAGCACGTCGTCGACGTCAAGCCCACCCATGTCGCCGACGACCCGGCCGGCGAACCCTTGGCCGTGGCCGGTCGACCCCCGCGGGTTCGGCTCGAGGATCGCGAACCCGCGCGAGAGCAGCAGCGCATCGAGCACGCCGGGGAAACGGTCGTCGGAACTGCCGATCGGGCCGCCGTGCACGTCGAGCACGAGCGGGAACGGTCCTTCGCCCGACGGCAGTGTGAGCAGCCCCTCGATCTCGAGGCCGTCGGTCGAGGTCCATCGCATCACCTCGCGCCGCCCGATCGCCCCGAGCACGACGTCGTGACCGGCGTGGCGCGGGGCGGCGACCTCGCGCTCGTCCTCGTCGCGGTCGACGACGACGATGGACGGGGGCCGACGATGCGACGACGTGAGCACCGCGATCCCGTCGCCGAACGCGGCGCCGCTGGGGTGGTAGAGCTCACCGACCGATCCGTCGGTGGTCCAGATCTCGCGGACGATCCCCCCGGCCGTCACCTCGAGGGCGACGGAGACGAGGCCCCGGCGTCCGAAGACGAGAAGCTGCTCCTCACCGATCCAGACGGCGCGCGACGCGTCGACGTCACCGAGATCCACCAGCGACATCGTGCCCGAGGCGATGTCGATCAGGCGGAGGTCGCCGCAGACCACGACCCGGTCGCTGCAGACGGCCTCGATCACCGCGGCCGTCGTGCCCGACGGTGAGCCCGCGACCCAACCGAATTGCACATCGCTCGACGCCAGCTCTCGCTCCGAGCCGTCGGCAAGGTCGATCAGGGACACCCCCGCCCGGTACCAGGCGTCCTCACCCGCGCCGTCGGAAGTGACGGCGACCGCGTGGTCGGTGCCGCACCAGTCGGCTTCCCAGACGTTGCGAACCTCGGCCGAGATCCGCCGGCCCTCGCCGGTCGCGGCGTCGATCAGCCAGAGCGACCGCCGTTCCGCGTCGCCGTCGTCGACGGACTCGACGTCGGGCACCCACGCCGGCACGTCCTGCTCGCCGCCCAGGGTGCCGGAACCGAGCGCGTCGGCCTGCTCGGCGGCGCGTCCCGCGACCCCGACGAGGATGCCCTCGCCGTCGGCCGACCACCGATGCCACTCCACGGCGCCGGGAAGCGCCGCCACCTGGCGGGCCTCGGCGGGCAGATCGGCATCGAGCACGTACAGCTGGTGCCGCCCCTTCTCCGCTCGGTCGGAGCGGAAACTCAACCGCCTGCCGTCGGGAGACCATCGTGGCTCCGAGTCGTCGTTGGGTCCGTCCGTGATCTGGCGGAGCCCCGTGCCGTCGGCGCCGACCAGGCAGATCCGGCCGAGAGGGTGGCCCTCCAGGCGGTCGAGCCGCTGGCCGCGGAACGCGAGCCAGCGACCGTCGGGCGAGGGAGCCGGGTCACCGGCGGGCGTGGCGGTGCCGAACCCCGGCTCGAGGACCGAGCGGAAGAACGACTCGAGGTCCTTGAACAGTGGCGTCTCGCGCAGGTCTCGTTCCATCGGAGGAGGATAGGCGGTCCGATCACCCCGCGTTCCGGCCTCAGACGATCGCCGTCGCGATCCAGAGGTAGAGCAGGATCGAGAGCAGATCCTGGATCACCGTCGCCAGCGGGCCGCTCCCGAAGGCGGGGTCGACCCCGGCCCTGCGGAGCAGCGCAGGCAGGGCCATGGCGACCACGCTGGCCACACCGCACGCCGCGAGCAGCGACAGGGCGACCGCGATCGCCACGTCGGGGTCCCCACGCCACCACAGCACGAACGGGAAGGCCAGCGCCGCCAAGGTGAGCCCGATCAAGAGGCCGGTCGCGGACTCCCGACGCACGACCTCGCGGATGGACACTCCGACCGAAAGGCCACGGATGATGAGCGTCTCGGTTTGGGTGCCGACGGCATCGGCCATGTACACGATCCCGGGGAGGAAGACCGCGAGCACCGCGGCGCGCGCGAGGTCGGCCTCGTAGCTCCGGACGAGCACGGCTGAGGCCGCGGCGCCCGCGAGCCCGATGATCAGCCACGGCAGCCGATGACGGAGCCGACGTCCGATGGACTCCCGGCTCGAGATCCGGGCCTCCGACGTGTCGTGCAGCGACCCACCGAGGCGCGACAGGTCTTCTTCGTGCTCCGCCGCGAGCACCGCCAGGAGTGCATGGGGGGGAACCAAGCCGAGGAAACGCCCGTTCGCGTCCTCGACGGCCACGGTGTGCGCGAGACCGTTCACGACCTGCCAGGCCGCCACCTCGGGGTCGGTCTCGGGCCGGGCGCGCGGCGGGTCTGGATCCATCAAGGCAGAGGCGATGGACTCGTCGGAGGCCGACAGCAGCGCTTCGACGGCGAGAAGTCCCGCCATGTGCCCATCCCGCAGGACCACCACCGCGGGCGCCCGGTAGGGCGGCGACCCGCGGAGCTCGGCGCGGATCTCGCCGATCGACGCCTCGACCGAGGCGACCGGCACGTCTCGCTCTGCCAGAACCCCGATCGTCCTGGCGCGCGCGACGCCGGCCCTCGTCAATGTCGACATCGTTGCATCCTCCTTGGGCGATCCCGGCGGTGATCTACGACACGCTACGACGCTCCCCGGAGCGTGTCGCCGGGCGCCACTACACTGGCTCACCGTATGGGCACCGACTCCCTCGTCATCCACGGCGCCCGTGAGCACAACCTCAAGAACGTCACGCTCGAGCTCCCCCGTGACCGCCTGATCGTGTTCACGGGCCTGTCCGGCTCCGGCAAGTCCTCGCTCGCCTTCGACACGATCTACGCCGAGGGACAGCGGCGCTACGTGGAGTCGTTGTCGGCGTACGCGCGACAGTTCCTCGGCCAGATGGAGAAGCCCGACGTCGACTTCATCGAGGGCCTCTCGCCGGCGATCTCGATCGACCAGAAGTCCACGTCGCGGAACCCGCGCTCGACCGTCGGCACGATCACCGAGATCTACGACTACCTGCGCGTGCTGTACGCCCGCGTCGGACACCCGCACTGCTACAACTGCGGCCGACCGATCGGGCGACAGACCCCCGACCAGATCGTCGACCAGGTGATGGAGCTGCCCGACGGCACCCGGTTCCAGGTCCTCGCCCCCGTCGTTCGCGGGCGCAAGGGCGAGTACGGCAAGCTGCTCGACGAGCTCGCGCGGAAGGGCTTCCCACGTGCGCGCATCGACGGCGAGGTGCGGGAGCTCGACGAGCCGATCCGGCTGGCCAAGACGTACAAGCACACGATCGAGGTCGTCGTCGACCGGCTCGTCGCCAAGCCCGACATCCGGCGCCGCGTCGCCGACTCCATCGAGACCGCGCTCGAGCTCGCCGAGGGCATCGCATCGATCGCGGTCCAGACGCACGACGGGGGAGAGGAGCTGCAGAACTTCTCCCAATCGTTGGCGTGCACGCACTGCGGACTCTCGTTCGACGAGATGGCCCCGAGGAACTTCTCGTTCAACTCCCCGTACGGCGCGTGTCCGACCTGCGACGGCCTCGGCACGCGGCTCGAGGTCGACCCCGAGCTCGTCGTGCCCGACACCGATCTCTCGGTGCGCGAGGGCGCGCTCGCCCCCTGGGCGAGCGCCACGCTCGAGTACTGGAACCGGGTGCTCGAGTCTGTCGCCGAAGCCCACGACATCGACCTCGACATACCGTTCCGCCGCCTCGCGAAGAAGCAGCGCGACGTGCTGCTCTACGGCAGCGACGAGCAGATCCACGTGCGGTACAAGAACCGGTACGGACGGCAGCGTTCCTACTGGACCACCTACGAGGGCGTGGTCACCAACGTCGAGCGGCGTCACCGCGAGACCGACTCCGAGTCCCAGCGAGACAAACTCGAGCAGTTCATGCGCGAGATCCCGTGCCGGGCGTGCAAGGGTGCGCGCCTGCGACCCGAAACCCTCGCGGTCACCGTCGCCGGTCTGAACATCGCCGAACTCACCGACCGCTCGATCCGCGACACACTCACGTTCGTCGACACGATCGACCTCAGCGAGCGCGAGCTGATGATCGCGGAGCGCCTGCTCAAGGAGATCCGTGAGCGGCTCCGCTTCCTCGTCGACGTGGGGCTCGACTACCTTTCGCTGGCGCGGCCCTCCGGCACGCTCGCGGGCGGTGAGGCGCAGCGCATCCGGCTGGCCACCCAGATCGGCTCCGGGCTCGTCGGGGTGCTGTACATCCTCGACGAGCCGTCGATCGGGCTCCACCAGCGCGACAACAAGCGGCTGATCGACACCCTCGTTCGCCTCCGCGACCTCGGGAACACGCTCGTCGTCGTCGAGCACGACGAGGCCACGATCCTCGAGGCCGACCACATCGTCGACATCGGCCCGCTCGCCGGGGAACACGGCGGCGAGATCGTGTACTCGGGCGACCTCAAGGGACTGCTCGAGTGCGAGGCGTCGATCACCGGGGCCTTCCTGACCGGGCGCCGACAGATCCCCACGCCCGAGATGCGCCGCACGCCCGGCGATCGGCGGGTTCGGCTCGAGGGGGTTCGTGAGCACAACCTGCAGAACGTCACCGTCGACGTGCCGCTCGGGCTCTTCGTCTGCGTCACGGGCGTGAGCGGTTCGGGCAAGTCCACGCTCGTCCAGGACGTGCTGCTGCGCGCGCTGATGCAGAAGGTGTATCGCTCTCGCCTGCAACCTGGGAAGCACAAGAAACTCCACGGATGGGAACAGGTCGACAAGATCGTCGACATCGACCAGTCGCCGATCGGGCGCACCCCCCGGTCGAACCCGGCGACCTACACGGGCGTGTTCGATCACGTGCGCAAGCTCTTCGCTCAGGTGCCGGAGGCGAAGCTGCGTGGCTACCAGCAGGGCCGGTTCTCGTTCAACGTGCGCGGCGGACGATGCGAGCACTGCGCCGGGGACGGTCAGATCAAGATCGAGATGCACTTCCTGCCCGACGTGTACGTCACGTGCGAGGTCTGCAAGGGCAAGCGGTACAACCGCGAGACGCTCGAGGTGCGCTACAAGGGCCGGTCGATCGCCGACGTGCTCGAGATGAGCGTCGACGAGGCGCTCGAGTTCTTCCAGCACATCCCCCCGATCAAGCGGCACATGCAGACGCTCTCCGACGTCGGCCTCGGCTACGTGCGATTGGGCCAACCCGCGCCAACCCTGTCGGGCGGCGAGGCCCAGCGCATCAAGCTCAGCTCCGAGCTCCACAAGCGGGCGACCGGCAACACGATGTACGTGCTCGACGAGCCGACCACCGGCCTGCACTTCGAGGATGTGCGGAAGCTGCTGGCGGTGCTCCAGCGTCTCGTGTCGACCGGCAACACCGTGCTCGTGATCGAGCACAACCTCGACGTGATCAAGACCGCCGACTGGCTGATCGACCTCGGACCCGAGGGCGGGGACCAAGGAGGCAAGGTCGTCGCCACGGGCACGCCCGAGTCCGTTGCCGTCGAACCCATGTCCCACACGGGCAGGTTCCTCGCCGAGGCCCTGGAGCGTCCGCAGCTGCCGCTCGAGACCACCGACTCGCTCGTCCCACAGGGGTGATCCGGCTGCCCTGCACCGGGGCCGATGCTTGTTAGTATCCCCGCCGACGTGACCACGCGCCTGCTGATCATCCTGTGTGCCCTGGCCCTCAGCGTCGCCGCCTGCGGCTCGATCCCGGAAGGCGAGGTCGTCAGCGGTGAAGGCGAGCGCTTCGTCCCGTTCGTCGCCGAGTTCCTCGACGATGCTGGCCTCGGCAACGCGGTCGCCGTCGACGCCGAGGGCGTGCCCCACACCTCCTACTGGATCTTCCCGGCCGTGCTCGAGGAGGGCGAGATCCCCGTCGGGCGCCCGATCGGCGCCCCGTACATCACGACCGACGACCCCGAGGCCAAGGACGGCGCCGCGATCGGCGTCGCGAGTCTGTCGGCCGACGGCGTGTGGACGAGGGGGGCCGCGGCCCAGGTTCGAGAGACCCCGACCGGCGTCTACATCCCCTACGGGCCCGCGTTCGACAAGAGCCTCGTCGGGGCGACGGCCGAGAACACGAACGGCACCGACATCGCGATCGACGACGCCGGCGGCAAGCACGTGGTCTGGACCAGCCAGAACGGCATCTCCTACGCCGGTGGCACCGACGCGTTCACGGTGGAGCAGGTCTACGACTACGGCTTCAGCCTCCGCAAGGCGGGACCGATCGGGCAGGCGTCCGTCACCGCCGACGCCGACGGCAACCCGTGGGTCGCCTACACGCTGAACGCCTCCGGACAGGAGGTGCGGGTCGCGACGAAGTCTGATGACGGGTGGAGCACGCAGACGGTGGCGACGATCCCGCAGTGCGCGGGCTGCCCGCAGCCGCAACCGACCCGTATCGGCGTGACCTCGGCGGGGCCGACCGTGGCGTGGGTCGACACCGACGCCGGCGCGGTGATGGTCTCGGTGCTCGACGGCGACGAGTGGGTCGCCAGCGAGGTGGCCGGCGGCGTGAGCGGGCAGGGCCTCGATATGGCGGTCGATGCTGACGGCAACGGTATCCTCACGTTCTTCGACGATGACGGCGGCGTGCAGCTCGCCCACCAGAGCGGGGCGGGCTGGTCGCTCACGAAGATCGCCGACGCCGCTCCAGCCGATCCCGAGACGATCGGGAACCTGGCGTCGACGACGAGCATCGCCGTCGACGACGAGGGCGGTCTCGTCGCCGCCTGGGACGACGCCGACGGCGTGGTGCTGGCCACGAGCGACGACGGCGAGACGTTCACCCCGATCGAGACGGCCGACACGCTCGGCGGACGCTCGGGCTCGGTGGGGGTGAGTCCCGACGGCGCGAACATCTTCCTCGCTTGGTACGACATGGAGGGTCAGAACCTGCGGTTCGGCGTCCAGGGCGACATCGGGGAACTCCCGGTGGCGGCACCGAGCCCGACGGTCGCTCCCGACCAGATCCCGGCCCCGACGACCGATGGCGGTGAATGCGGCGCCGACGGCGAGATCCTGCTCGACATCGTCGCGAGCGGGGTCGCGTGGGACACGAGTTGCCTCGTCGCCCCGGCGGGCGAGGCGTTCACCGTGAACATCGACAACCAGGACGCCGGGATCCCGCACAACTTCGACCTGCTCACCGAGGAGGGCGGCGATGAGATCGGGAAGACCGCGGTCGAGCCGGGTCCGGTCCAGCAGACCCTCGACGTCGACCCCCTCGATGCCGGGGAGTACTTCTACGTCTGCGACGTGCACCCGACGACGATGACCGGCACCATGGTCGCGATCGAGTCTGGCGGCGGAGGCGGCGGCAACTAGCCCTCGCTCGCCGGTCGTGTCCGGCGGCACGACTACGATGACCGGGTGAGCCTCACCCGACCCCCCGCCGGCGACATCCCCGACGAGCCGGGGGCGTACCTGTTCCGCGACGCCGACGGACGGGTGATCTACGTCGGCAAGGCCCGGTCGCTCCGCAAGCGCCTGGCGAACTACTGGGGCAAGCCCCTGCACCCCCGCACCGAGGCGATGGTCGCCTCGGCCGAGAGCGTCGAGTGGATCGTCGCGAGCGGCGAGGTCGACGCCCTGATGCTCGAGTACAACCTGATCCAGCGCCACCGGCCGCGGTTCAACATCCGATACCGCGACGACAAGAGCTACCCGTACCTCGCCCTCACCGTGGGAGAGGAGTGGCCGAGGGCACAGGTGCTCCGGGGCGCCAAGCGGAAGAAGGTCCGCTACTTCGGGCCGTACGGGCACGCGTGGGCGATCCGCGAGACCGTCGACCTGATGCTGCGGGTCTTCCCCGTCCGCACCTGCTCGGCGGGCGTGTTCCGGAACGCGGCGTCGGCCGGCCGGCCCTGCCTCCTCGGCTACATCGGCAAGTGCTCGGCGCCCTGCGTCGGCCGGGTGACGCCGGAGGAGCACCGTGAACTGGCGGAGGATTTCTGCGACTTCATGGCCGGCCGCACCGGCACGTACATCCGC